>NZ_DBHIEQ010000003.1:69036-126848 GCF_057250505.1 Lachnoanaerobaculum sp.
TATTTATACAATTTTTTTTAAAGTAATATATAAAAAAATAATGTTAAAATCTTTGTAAAATTCAGTTAAAATTTGCATCGTTAAAAATTTTATGATATAGTACTGCCCATAGATTTACATAGGTCTATTTATAAACTGATTTTGGAGGTTATATTTTTAATGAGCAAAAAGAAGATTAATACATTTATAGGATCAATCGGAGCATTTATCGGAGTTTTAGTATTTTTATCTTATATACCACAGATTATAGCAAATATTGGCGGTGCGAAGTCTCAACCTCTGCAGCCGCTTGTAGCAGCAGTTTCTTGTTTGTTATGGGTAATTTACGGATTAACCAATGAACATAAGATAGATTATATTCTTATAATACCGAACGCTGCAGGTGTCATTTTCGGATTCCTTACTTTTATAACAGCTTTATAAATATTTATTTTAAGGGGTGCATTGCACCTCTTTTTTCTTATTATATAGTGGTTTCATATTTCAAAAAAAAATGTTATAATATAACGGCGAAATTTTATTGTAGATGAGGAGCAATCCTAAAGATAAATTAAAGGAGTGTGGTATGAGTACAGAGTATGGAGCATCCCAAATACAAATACTTGAAGGATTAGAGGCAGTGAGAGTAAGACCCGGAATGTATATCGGTTCAATATCATCAAGAGGTCTTCATCATCTTGTTTATGAGATAGTAGACAACTCTGTAGATGAGGCTCTTGCAGGATTCTGTACCGAGATAGAGGTCAGTATAAACGAAGACAATTCTATAACGGTAAAGGATAACGGTAGAGGTATACCTGTAGATATTCAAAAGAAAGCCGGATTGCCGGCTTTGGAGGTGGTATTTACCATATTGCACGCCGGAGGAAAATTCGGCGGTGGAGGGTATAAGACTTCAGGAGGTCTGCACGGTGTAGGTGCTTCGGTAGTAAATGCGCTTTCCACATGGCTGGATGTAAAGGTATACAGAGACGGCAAGATATATCATATGAGATTTGAAAGAGGAAAAGTCGTAGAGAAGATGGAAGTTATAGGTGAGTGCGATCCTCAAAAGACAGGTACCGAGGTGAGCTTTTTACCGGATGATACAATCTTTGAAGAGACCGTGTATGACTTTGATATATTAAAAGTACGACTTCGTGAGACCGCATTCCTTACAAAAGCATTAAAGATTACCTTGATTGACAACAGAGAAGAAAAGAAAAAAATGTCTTTCCACTATGAGGGAGGTATCAAGGAGTTTGTGACCTATCTCAATAAGGGAAAGGTGCCTATATATGAGGATGTAATATACTGTGAGGGTACAAAAGAAAAGGTAATGGTCGAAGTTGCAATGCAGCACAATGACAATTACTCTGAAAGTATATATACCTTCGTCAACAATATAAATACGCCTGAAGGCGGAACACATCTTTCAGGTTTCAAGAATGCACTTACAAAGACATTTAACGAATACGCAAGAAGCAACAAGCTCTTAAAAGACAGTGACGAGAATCTCTCAGGTGAGGATATCAGAGAAGGTCTTGTAGCCATTATATCGGTTAAGATAGAGGACCCGCAGTTTGAAGGTCAGACTAAGCAAAAGCTTGGAAACTCGGAGGCACAGACAGCTGTAAACTCCATAGTAAGTGAACAGCTCACATACTTCCTTGAGCAAAATCCGGCTGTTGCAAAGATTATCAGTGAGAAGGCCATTACCGCACAAAGAGCCAGAGCGGCGGCCAGAAAAGCAAGAGATCTTACAAGAAGAAAGTCGGCACTTGACAGTATGAGTTTGCCGGGAAAGCTTGCGGACTGTTCAAGTAAGAATCCTGAAGAATGTGAAATCTTTATAGTCGAGGGAGACTCTGCAGGCGGTTCCGCCAAAGGTGCAAGAAGAAGAGATACACAGGCCATATTGCCGCTTAGAGGAAAGATACTCAATGTAGAGAAGGCAAGGCTTGATAAGATATATTCAAATGCCGAGATAAAGGGAATGATTACAGCATTCGGCACAGGAATACATGATGACTTTGATATAACAAAGCTTCGTTACAACAAGATAATAATAATGACAGATGCGGATGTGGACGGAGCACATATTGATACGCTTATGCTTACATTCATATACAGGTTTATGCCGGATCTTATAAAAGAAGGTCATGTTTATCTGGCACAGCCGCCACTTTATAAGCTTGAGAAGAACAAGAAAGTCTGGTATGCATATTCAGATGAGGAGTTGAACAATATCCTCAAGGAAGTCGGCAGAGATCAGAATAACAAGATACAAAGATACAAAGGTTTGGGTGAGATGGATGCCGAGCAACTTTGGGAGACCACTATGGACCCTGAGCGCAGAGTATTAAAGAAAGTGGTACTTGACGAGTCCATGCTTTCAGAGACTGATGTTGTATTCAGTACGCTTATGGGAGATCAGGTGGCTCCGAGAAGAGAGTTTATAGAAGCGAATGCAAAGTATGTATCGAATTTGGATATTTAAAAAGGTAGGTTAAAATATGGAACCAAATGTTTTCGACAAGTTTAATGAGATCGACTTAAAGAAAACCATGGAAAAGTCATATATTGACTATGCAATGAGTGTTATTGCAGCCAGAGCACTTCCGGATGTAAGAGACGGATTAAAACCGGTTCAAAGAAGAGTGCTCTTTTCTATGATAGAACTGAATAACGGGCCTGATAAACCACATAGAAAATGTGCTCGTATTGTCGGAGATACAATGGGTAAATATCACCCACACGGAGACTCGTCAATATACGGCGCACTTGTAAATATGGCACAGGACTGGTCCATGAGATATACTCTTGTGGACGGACACGGAAACTTCGGCTCTGTGGACGGAGACGGTGCGGCGGCCATGAGATATACGGAGGCCAGACTCTCAAAGATCGCTATGGAGATGCTTGCAGATATCAATAAGGATACTGTAGACTTTGCTCCGAACTTTGATGAGACTGAAAAAGAGCCTACAGTATTGCCAGCAAGATTTCCTAACCTCTTGGTAAACGGTACAACAGGTATTGCGGTAGGTATGGCAACCAATATTCCGCCTCATAATATCAAAGAAGTTATAGACGCGGTAGTAAGGCTGATAGATAATAAGATAGAAGATAAAGATACCACTGTTGATGAGATAATCAGCATTATAAAAGGACCTGATTTTCCTACCGGTGCCAATATATTAGGGCTTAGAGGTATTAAAGAGGCATATACCACAGGTAGAGGAAAGATAAAGGTAAGAGCGGTCACTGAAATCGAATCAATGTCAAACGGCAAGAACAGGATTGTGGTCAGTGAGCTTCCATACCTTGTAAATAAGGCAAAACTTATTGAAAAGATTGCAGAGCTTGTAAAAGATAAGAGAATAGACGGTATCACAGATCTTAGAGATGAATCGAACCGTGAAGGAATGAGAGTTGTTATAGAACTTAGAAAAGATGTGAATGCCAATGTTATATTAAACAGATTGTATAAGCATACACAGTTACAGGATACATTCGGCGTAAATATGCTGGCTTTGGTTGACAATCAGCCTAAGGTGTTAAATATCTTGCAGATGCTTCAGTACTATCTGGCTCATCAGGAAGATGTGGTTACAAGGAGAACAAGGTATGAGCTTAATAAAGCAAAAGAGAGAGCTCATATCTTAGAGGGACTGTTGATTGCTCTTGACAATATTGATGAAATCATAAAGATTATCAGAGGCAGTGCAAATGTAAATATTGCCAAGGAAGAGCTTATAAAGAGATTCGAACTTTCAGATGCACAGGCACAGGCTATAGTGGATATGCGTTTGAGAACTCTCACAGGTTTGGAAAGAGAGAGACTTGAATCCGAGTACAATGAGCTGCTTGCAAAGATAGAATATTTTGAGGGAATACTTGCAGATGAGAAAAAATTACTTGCACTTATAAAAGAGGAAATCCTTGTAGTTGAAGATAAGTATAAGGATGACAGAAGAACAGGCTTTATGCAGGATGACGATATGGAGGATGAGGACCTTATCCAAAGAGAAGATATTATCATCGCAATGACAAAGCTGGGATATATAAAGAGGATGAGTCCCGACAATTTCAATGTACAAAACAGAGGAGGTAAGGGCATCAAGGGAATGCAGACAATTGATGACGACTTCATTGAGGACATTGTTATGTCAACCACTCACAATGATATATACTTCTTTACCAATAAGGGTAGAGTGTATACAATCAAGGGATATAAGATTCCTGAGGCTTCAAGGACCGCAAGAGGAGTTGCAATAGTAAATTTATTGCAGTTACAGCCTGATGAGAAGATTTCCGCGATAATCCCAAGTGAAGCAAAATCAAATGACGGCTATCTCTTTATGGTTACAAAAAACGGTACTATAAAGAAATGTCAAATAAACTTATTTGACAATATTAGAAAAAACGGACTTGCGGCTATCAACCTCACAGAGGATGATGAGCTGATAGAAGTAAAGGTTACTCATGGTGATGATGATTTAATAATTGTTTCAAAGTACGGTATGTGCATCAGAATCAATGACAAGGATATAAGAGCTATGGGCAGAGGTGCAACAGGTGTAATAGGAATGAGACTGAATACAGGTGATGAAGTCATAGGAATGCAACTGGCATCTCAAGGGGAATATTTGCTTCTTGTTTCTGAGTATGGATATGGAAAGAGAACAAAGATATCTGAGTTCAAAGTCCAAAACAGAGGCGGTAAAGGTATCATATGTTATAAGGACAATGAAAAGACAGGTAAGCTTGTAGGTGCGAAGCTTGTAAATGAAGACAGAGAGATTTTATTGATAACTACAGAGGGAATTGTAATCAGAATAGAAGTCAGCGGAATATCGATACTGGGCAGAGCGGCAAGCGGAGTGAAGCTTATGAACATAGACAGAGAAAGTGATACCAAGATTGCAAGCATTGCAAAGATCAGAGAAGAAAAAAATACGGAATCTGATGAAGAGAGCAATGAATAGAAAGGAAATAAAATGCAAAAGATGCCATTTTTGACATTGGAACAGGTAAAAGAGATTGTAAAGACATATCCCACACCATGGCATATATATGATGAGAAGGGAATCAGAGAAAATGCCAAGAGATTAAATGAGGCATTCAGCTGGAATAAAGGTTTTAAAGAGTATTTTGCGGTGAAGGCCACTCCGAATCCTTTTATAATGAATATATTAAAGGAATATGGCTGCGGTGTGGACTGCTCTTCCATGGTTGAACTTGAGATGTCGGATGCCTGTGGATTTAGCGGCAAAGATATAATGTTTTCATCAAATGAGACTCCTATTGAGGAGTTTAAGTTTGCAAACGACCTTGGAGCGATAATAAACTTGGATGATATTACACATATTAAGTATGTGGAAGAGGTATGCGGAAAGCTGCCCGAGACTATGTGTGCAAGATATAATCCGGGTGGAGTCTTTACTATGTCAAACGGTATAATGGACAATCCGGGAGATGCAAAGTATGGAATGACTCCCGATCAGCTTATAGAGGCCTTTAAGATAATGCAGTCAAAGGGTGTAAAGCATTTCGGTATTCATGCATTTCTTGCCAGCAATACTGTAACAAATGAGTATTATCCCAAACTTGCAAGAGAGCTGTTTGAGTTTGCAGTAAGGATAAAGAATGAAACAGGTATCAATGTGGAGTTTATCAATCTGTCAGGAGGTATCGGCATACCTTATACTCCCGACAGTGAGCCGAATGATATTTTTGAAATATCAAAGGGTGTAAAAAAGGCGTATGAAGAAGTGCTTGAGGCAAACGCTATCATGGATGTAGCCATATTTACAGAGCTTGGAAGATATATGCTTGCACCATATGGTGCTTTAATAACAGAGGCGATACATGAGAAGAATATATATAAGCATTACATCGGTGTGGATGCCTGTGCCAGTAATTTGATGCGCCCTGCTATGTACGGAGCTTACCATCATCTTACAGTTCTCGGTAAGGAAAATGAGAAAGCAAGTGAGGTCTATGATGTGGTGGGTTCACTTTGTGAGAATAATGATAAGTTTGCTATAGACAGGAAGTTGCCGAAGATAGAAAAGGGAGATTATATCTATATTCATGATACGGGAGCACATGGTTTTGCAATGGGATATAATTACAACGGTAAGCTTAGGTCTGCGGAGTTACTCTTACAGGAGGATGGAAGTGTGAAGATGATAAGAAGAGCGGAGACCGATAAAGACTATTTTGCAACCTTTGATTTTTGTAATATAATGGATAAATATTTAAAATAAGATCTGCATATTTTTTAGAAATATAAGAAATTAAAGGGGATAAGTTAATATGATCTTTAAAAGAAATCTGTCTGTATGCTTTATGTCAATAGTGGTTTGTTTTCTGTTTATCTTTTCACAAAAAGCATCGGCATCAACAGGAGTTTATGTTCCGGATCCTGTAACAAGTTTTGTGGCAAATGTTAAGGATGCAGCCTATGGTGCAACAGGAGACGGTGTCAGTGATGATACTGCGGCGATACAAAGGGCTATTGATGCAGTTTCTGCGGCAGGTGGAGGAATCGTAGACATTCCGGCAGGAAACTATATGATTAACACATTGTATCAGACAGGAAACAGCTATGAGAAAGCAGGGCTTGTACTTAAAAGCAATATTATTGTACGTATTGCAAGCGGTGCAACACTTTATGCGATTCCGAACGGAGAGAAGTCCTATCAGATGTTCAGTATCACACATGTTGACAATGTACATATAATAGGAGGTAGATTAATCGGTGACCGTGATAATCATATCGGAAATCTTGGACAGACCGGATATGGTGTTCGAATCACTGATGCTACAAATGTGGTTATTGAGGATTTGTATGCAGGTGAATTTTGGGGAGACGGAGTATTTTTAGGAGAAAACAGTAAAAATATTACTATTTACAAAGTTATTTGTGATCATAACCGTCGTCAGGGAATGTCGATTGTAGGCGGTCAGAATGTTAAAATACTTGAATCTGAGTTTAAACGTTCTGACGGTACACCTCCAAAGTCGGGAATTGATATTGAGCCTGAGGGAGATTATCCGATTGCAAAAGATATTGAGGTACGTGGTTGTTTATTTGAAGGGAACGCTACAGGTTTTGTGGTTAGCAATCAGTATGCAAACAGTGTTGCAGCAAATATTACATTTGCCGATAATACTGTTCGTGATAATATAAGCGGAGTAGTCCTGGTAGGATTGAAAGGAGGTTTAGTTACAGGTAATAAAGTTTATAATGATCAAACTATAACAAAAAATGATATACATTGGGGCATCAGACTTCGCAATAACGGACGTTATTCAACAAGTAATGTCAAAGTCAGTGGAAACACTGTATATGGAGGAAATATTATTGACAGTACCGGAGAGAGCAGTAATACGGTTCAAAACAATACTTTTAAGGCTTCAGTCTATATTCTTGGTATTGCACATGCAGGGCAAACACTTAGTGCCAAGGTATATGACGGTGATTATGGAGATCTTCATGTTCATAATTCTGTACTTGTTCCTGCATCTTCAATTTCTTCCTATCAGTGGTATGCAGATGGAACAGCTATTAGCGGTGCGACAAATTCAAGCTATATTCCTACAGCGGCAGATGCAGGAAAAGAGATTACTGTAAGGGTTCAGTATACTGATAAAGCCGGAAATGCAGAAGATGCAACAAGCTCTCCTACACTACCTGTAAATTATGCAAATCATGCACCAACTGATATTACTCTAAACCCTTTGTTTATCTACAGTGATGAATATTTGGCGGAAGTGGGACTGCTGACTACAACAGATCCTGATGCCGGAGATTCACACACATATACTGTTGATGATGAGCGCTTTGAAGTTGTATATGATAATCTCTTGCGTTTGAAAGGAGACAACTATATACCGTTTGGTTCCGTAGGAACAATAACTCTTAATGTAACGGCGACAGATGCACTTGGTGCTTCTTTTACAAAAACCTTTACAATAGAGGTGACAAGGCCTAAGAATCAACCTCCAAAAAAGATTACTCTTTCCAAAAATACAGTTACATCAGGTATTCCCGGTGAAGTTGTAGGAAAGCTTACAACTATTGATCTTAATGTAGGTGATACACATACCTATACTTTAAGTGATTCACGTTTTGAAGTAAGTTCTGACGGTATGCTTAAGTTAAAAGAGGGTGTGAGTGTAGATGCCGCTACAGAGTCAAGTATATATTTGCAGGTAAGGGCGACTGATTCAGGAGGTTGGGTCTGTACAGAAAACTTTACTTTGCAGGTACAGTCGGGAACAACAAACAATAACGGAGAGACTAATAATACTGGAACAGTTAACAATAGCGGAGCAACTAATAACACCGGAGCAGCAAATAATAACGGAACAACTAATAATACAGGTAATACAGGTGTCTCAACGCCGTCAGTACCTGAGCGTAGAAGAGGAGGCGGATCGGGAGGCTCCGGCAGTAGAGATTCAGGATCTTCTTCACATAGTCGCAGAAGTACCGGGCTAAAGAATGGAGGTGCTTCATCCAATTCCTACTCTTATATTCAAACAGGCGGTAAAGTATATAGTCAGGGCAGTTGGAAAAAGGAAGGAAACATATGGCGACTTGAAGTTGACGGTTCACGGGCAAAATCCGCATGGGCATATATCTCGGAAAATTGGTATATTTTAAACGATAGAGAAGAGATGGTGACCGGCTGGGCAAATGTTGACGGAAGATGGTATTTTATGGACGGTTCAGGCGCAATGAGAATCGGATGGCTTAAAGATGCGAGTGGGGAATGGTATTATCTGAATCCTATATCTGACGGTACCAAGGGTGCTATGCGTGTAGGATGGCATCAAATCGACAATAAGTGGTATTATTTTAATACAGTTTCTGACGGTACACAGGGAAGAATGCTTAAGAGCCGGAGAACACCGGACGGTTATCTCCTTAAAGCGGACGGAAGCTGGGATGAGAGTGTCTCAAAGGAGTAAATTTAATTTAAAACTGTTTACATATTTAAGAAATAATTCATAATAAGTTTAACAGTATTTCAATTATTTTACGGTGAAGTATGATAAGATTACATCATCATAAAGAAGCACTTACAATGAATCCTATATATAGAAATCCTTAAGAAAGTACCCCCTAGAAAGGGTGCTTTTTTAGTATGTATTTTTTAGATAAAAATCTTGTATTGCTTAAATTTTTATAAATTGGTAGAATGTACAGGACGTATCTGTTGGAGTTTTAATTCGACAGCGGCTATATAAGTAGGTATGTTTTAAGAGGAGAATTAAAATGATTGATAATGTATCATATCTCTTTGGATTCTTAGGCGGTCTTGGACTTTTCCTGTACGGAATGCATATTATGGCGGACGGAATGCAAAAGACTGCCGGTGGAAAGATGCAACAGTTCCTAAGTAAGATAACGGACAACAGGTTTACAGCCATCTTACTTGGTGCGGTAATAACAGCCATAATACAAAGCTCAGGTGCTACCACTGTAATGGTAGTAGGTTTTGTTAGTGCCGGAATGTTGAGCCTTGTCCAGGCTGTAGGTGTAATTATGGGTGCCAATATAGGTACTACAATTACAGCGTGGATAGTATCACTTGGAACAATAGGCGATTCGCTCAAGCTCTTTCAGCCGGGATTCTATGCACCTTTAATGATAGGTATAGGTGCGATATTTATACTGTTTTCAAAATCCGACAAGAAAAAGACCATAGGTGAAATAGTTCTCGGACTTGGAATGCTGTTTTTAGGACTTGACCTTATGGCAGGCAATATAAAGCCTTTCACAGGTGCTCCTATATTCTCGGAAGCGTTCAGAGTACTTGGAGGTAATCCGATACTTGGTATCATAGTAGGTATTGTGGTAACAGCTCTGATGCAAAGTTCATCAGCATCGGTAGGTATTTTGCAGACGCTTGCATTCAACGGTGTGGTAAACACGGCGGCGGCTATATACATCACACTCGGACAAAATATCGGTTCCTGTGTTACAGCTATTATTTCAAGTGTAGGAAGTTCAAGAACTGCAAAGAGAGCCGCAGCAATACATCTTTTATTCAATACAATAGGTGCGATAGTATTCGGTATACTTGGATTTGTCGTATTTACAGTGAATACAAAGCTTGCAAATCACACTATCAATGCGGTAGAGATTTCAATATTCCATACATTTTTCAATCTTACAATGACCACTCTGCTTTATCCTTTTGCCGGACTGCTTGTAAAGCTTTCGGGAATGATCGTAAGAGGCAAGGATGATGAGGTTGTAAAGGCTAAAAAAGAGCCTATCTTACAGCTTGATGAAAGAGTGCTTCTTACACCTGCATTTGCAGTACAATCAGGAAGTGTAGAAGTGGCCCGTATGGGAAGTATCGCTCTAAAGAGTCTTAATGCCGCAATGGGTGCTATCAATACCAAGAGTTTGGACGATTTAAAAACAGTTGCACAGTGTGAACAGACACTTGACGATATGCAGGAAGCACTGACAGAGTATCTTATAAAGGTAGACAATCTTTCACTAAGTGAAAGTCAGAAAAAGCATGTAAACAATCTCTTCAATATGGTAACTGATATAGAAAGAGTCGGAGACCATGCGGACAACCTGTCTGAAAATGCCAAGTATATGATTGACAACAACCTTGAGTTCAGCGACCTTGCAAAGGAAGACTTGGCTGAGATATCAAAGGATGCCATAGATGCGTTTGAAACAGCTATAAATGCAAGCGGAGCGGATGCACTCGGTGCAGTCAGAAAGGTAAATAAGCTTGAAGATAAGGTGGATATGCTTGAGGATGAATTAAGAGAAAAGCATATTGACAGACTTACAAGGGGAGAATGTAAACCGCAGTCAGGTATTGCTTTCCTTGATATAATCAGTAACTTGGAGCGTATATCAGACCATGCTACAAATATTGCAGGATATGTGAAAAATGAAATATAAATATAATAAGAAGTTTCAAATATATACTTGCAATTAAGTTTATAATTTTGTACAATTAAGAATGATTGATGAATAATTATCAAATGAGATAACATCACACAAGTACTAATTTTAGGAGGAACTAAAATGTCGGTAAAAGTAGCAATTAACGGTTTTGGTCGTATTGGTCGTCTTGCCTTCAGACAGATGTTTGAGGCTGACGGATATGAAGTAGTAGCAATAAATGATCTTACAGATCCTAAGATGTTAGCACATCTTTTAAAGTATGATACAGCACAGGGCGGTTTTGCCGGACGTATCGGTGAAGGAAAGCACACTGTTGAGGCAGGTGAGGATTCTATCACAGTTGACGGAAAGAAAATTACAATCTACAAAGAGGCAGACGCATCAAAGCTTCCTTGGGGACAGATCGGGGTAGATGTTGTACTTGAGTGTACAGGTTTCTACACATCAAAGGAGAAGGCTTCAGCTCACTTGACAGCAGGTGCTAAGAAGGTTGTTATTTCAGCTCCTGCAGGAAATGATCTTCCTACAATCGTTTACAGCGTAAATGAGAAGATACTTAAGGCAAGCGACACAGTTATTTCAGCTGCATCATGTACAACAAACTGTCTTGCACCTATGGCTGATACACTTAACAAACTTGCTCCTATCCAGAGCGGTATCATGAGCACAATCCATGCTTATACAGGTGACCAGATGATCCTTGACGGACCACACAGAAAGGGTGACCTTAGAAGAGCAAGGGCAGGTGCTGCAAATATCGTACCTAACTCAACAGGTGCTGCTAAGGCTATCGGTCTTGTTATCCCTGAGCTTAACGGAAAGCTTATCGGATCTGCACAGAGAGTTCCGGTTCCTACAGGTTCTACAACAATTCTTACAGCCGTTGTTAAGAAGGCAGGACTTACAAAAGAAGATATCAATGCTGCAATGAAGGCTGCCGCATCCGAGTCATTCGGATATACAGAGGATCAGATCGTTTCTTCAGACGTTATCGGTATGAAGTTCGGTTCATTATTTGATGCTACACAGACAATGGTAGCTCATATAGCTGACGATGTATATCAGGTACAGGTTGTATCATGGTATGACAATGAGAATTCTTACACATCACAGATGGTTAGAACAATCAAGTACTTTGCTGAGTTAAAGTAATATAAAAGATAAAGAGACCAAAGAGGTCCGCTCATATTGGGCCGGACCTCTTTTTTTACAATAAGGAGATACTTATGCTTAATAAGAAAACTGTAGATGATTTAAAGAACCTAAAAGGACAAAAAGTATTAGTTCGTTGTGATTTTAATGTTCCGCTAAAGGACGGTGTTATCCAAAATTATAACCGTATAGACGGTGCAATCCCTACAATCAAAAAGCTTTTGGACGGCGGTGCAAAGGTTATACTTTGCTCACATCTCGGAAAGCCGAAGGGCGAGCCGCTTCCTGAAATGAGCCTTGCACCTGTAGCTCCTGCACTTTCAGAGAGACTTGGCGTACAGGTAAAGTTTGTTTCAGATCCTAAGGTAACAGGTGAAGAGACAAGAAAGCTTGCAGCAGAGCTTAAGGACGGAGAAGTTTTATTACTTGAGAATACACGTTACAGAGCTGAAGAGACAAAGTACGGTAAGGACGATTCCGCTGTAGAGTATGCTAAGGAGCTTGCAGCACTTTGTGACAACAACATCTTTGTAAACGATGCATTCGGTACAGCACACAGAGCACATTGCTCAAATGTAGGTGTAACCAAGTTCTGTAAGGAGAATGTAGTAGGATACCTTATGGAGAAGGAAATCAAGTTCCTTGGAGAGGCTGTAGAGAACCCGGTTCGTCCGTTTGTTGCAATTCTTGGAGGAGCTAAGGTTTCAGATAAGATCAATGTTATAAACAATCTCCTTGATAAGGTAGATACACTTATTATCGGTGGAGGTATGGCATATACATTCCTTAAGGCAAAGGGCGAGGAAATCGGAAACTCACTTTGTGAAGAGGATAAGCTTGACTATGCACTTGAGATGATCAACAAGGCAAAAGAAAAGGGTGTAAATCTGTTACTTCCTGTAGACCATGTAGAGGGTAAGGAATTCTCAAATGATACAGAGTCTAAGGTAGTTGATACTATAGAAGCAGGATGGTCAGGATTTGATATCGGACCTAAGACTATTGCAAACTATAAGAAGGCACTTGAGGGTGCAAAGACTGTAGTATGGAACGGACCTATGGGCGTATTCGAGTTTGAGAAGTTTGCAGAGGGAACACTTGAAATCTGTAGAGCTGTAGCAGACCTTAAGGATGCAACAACAGTTATCGGTGGCGGTGATTCTGTAAATGCTGTTAAGAGACTTGGATTTGCCGACAAGATGACACATATTTCAACAGGTGGCGGTGCTTCACTTGAATTCCTTGAGGGTAAGGAACTTCCGGGTGTTGCAGCTGCAGACAATAGATAAACAGATTGGAGAGCTTTATGTCAAGAAGAAAAATTATTGCAGGAAACTGGAAGATGAATAAGACACCTTCAGAGACAACTGCACTTATAAATGAGTTAAAGCCGTTAGTTGCAAATAATGATGTTGATGTTGTTTTCTGTGTACCTGCAATTGATATTATACCTGCAATTGAGGCGGCTAAGGGAAGCAATATAAAAATCGGTGCCGAGAATATGTACTTTGAAGAGAGCGGTGCATATACAGGTGAGATTGCTCCGAACATGCTTACAGATGTAGGTGTTAAGTATGTTATTATCGGGCACTCGGAGAGAAGAGAATACTTTGCAGAGACAGATGAGACTGTAAACAAGAAAGTGCTTAAGGCATTTGAGCACGGTATCACACCTATTATCTGCTGCGGTGAAACTCTTACACAGAGAGAACAGGGCATTGCAATAGACTTTATCAGAACTCAGATAAAAATTGCATTTCAGAATGTAAGTGCGGATAATGCAGCTAAGGCTGTTATCGCTTATGAGCCTATTTGGGCTATCGGTACAGGAAAGACCGCTACAACAGCACAGGCTGAGGAAGTATGTAAGGCTATCAGAGATTGTATCAAAGAAGTTTACGGAAATGATGTAGCTGAGAAGATCAGAATTCAGTACGGCGGTTCTGTAAATGCAGGCAATGCGGCAGAGCTTTTTGCAGAGGCTGATATCGACGGAGGACTTGTAGGTGGAGCAAGTCTTAAGCCTGATTTCGGAAAGATTGTAAACTACAAATAATTTTATAGTATAAATAAAGCAGGACCAATGTTTTATCGGTCCTGTTTTTTATAGAATATTATTGTACCTGTACAGTACTTTCAATCTTTGTCCTTGACCATCTTTCATAGAAAAGACTTCTGTGAAGTGCGGCTTTTATTGTAGTTAAAAGTAAGAATAAGAAATAAAGCAGTGCAACCAAAAGCTCTATAGTAGCATATCCCATATCTTTTGAAGCGTCGGTATTTATAAGTATAAAATTCTCCAATGCCTGACGTATATACATCGGCAAGTAAAGGTATATGCCGAAAAATAAGAAATAGCGTAAGAAGTAAGCAAAAAACTTAGGATGCCCTCCTTTAGTTGAAACTATGGCTGTACTTGTAATAAAGTTGCCAAGAGTGGAGCCTTTAGTAAGCATCGGCAAGACGGAAAAATATGATAATGTAATTATCTCAAATGCTCTGACGATATGAAACCGCTGCATAAACGGTCTGCTAAGTATGGTTATTATAGTTACAAATGCCATATCAAAAAAGAAAGATATAACTCGTCTGAACAGTGATATTTCCATACCTCTTTTATAGCTGACTTCATCAAGTTCATCTCTTGACGGAAGTATTATCATAAGCGGTCCGACAAGTGCGTAACCAAGTATTCCTCCCAGTGTATTTACTATCAAATCATCCACATCAAAGAGTCTGTAGCTTCCGGAGTATATAAAGTACAGTCCGGTAAGCTGAGTTATCTCAAAGAAAAGCGACAGTAAAAATGAAAGTATAAATGTCTGTGA
Organism: Lachnoanaerobaculum sp.; assembly: GCF_057250505.1. Lineage (NCBI taxonomy): Bacteria > Bacillati > Bacillota > Clostridia > Lachnospirales > Lachnospiraceae > Lachnoanaerobaculum > Lachnoanaerobaculum sp. The sequence continues at coordinate 83,956 of NZ_DBHIEQ010000003.1, forward strand.
AAATGACTTTTTGAAATAGTAGCGAAGATACATTCCGAAAGGTACCGCCAAAAACAGATTCAATATATTTACCAAAAACGCTTTGTTCAGTACTATTGTAATCCATGTTTTTGGTTCGCTCGGGATAACATGAGCTTTTTTTATTATGTCTTTAATAAATAAAAAAGGCTCAAGTTGCATCTTATGGCTGTGCAGTGTAGCAGCTTTTTCAGGGCTTGGCAGCGGAAGTACAACAAGGCAGTACATACACAGCAGATAAAATATAAAAGAGTAAACTATTAAAACTTTCAGGCTGAGTATGGACCCGTATTTGTGGTAGTTATAAGCAATATACGGCAATGTAAAAACAGCCACCACTATTGGAAACAGTACAACAGCCTGAAAGGAAATTATTAAATATTGATTCATATTACCTCCAGTGAAACACCTAAGTTGTATCACAAGGCCAAGGGTTTAGTCAAGGGCAGATGACTATATTAGAGAGTTACTGTAGGGATGAATATTTCTCTCTATATCCGGATGGAGAGATACCAAGTTGTTTTTTAAAGCTTGTACTGAAATAGTACTGATTGGCATATACGCATTTTATACTTATTCCTGTGGTACCGGAACCGAAGATTACTTTTAGGGGATTTTATAGATGGCATATAAGGGAGTACAGGCATCCAAGATAGGGCCGTTAAAAATAAACAGCCCTATTTAGTAACTAAAATTATATTTTGCAGTAATATTTATCAATAGAATGAAAGTGTGGTATATAAAAGCATATAGTGGCAGAATGTTCCAAGCATTATAAACACATGAAATATTTCATGTGAACCGAAGTAGATGTGTTTTTCATTAAATGCTTTCAGTTTAAATGCATAGATTACAGCTCCGAGTGTATATGAAATACCTCCAAACAGCAGCCATAAAAATCCTGAAAGCGGTAACGTCTTATAGAGTGGTTTTAAGGCAAACATGCAAAGCCAACCCATTATTAAATATATAATAGATGATAACCACTTTGGGCAGCTGACAAAGAAGATTTTTAGAAAAATTCCTCCGATAGCAAGTGCCCATATGGCTGTAAGTAACATATATCCTGTAAAGCCCTTAAGTGCTGTAAGGCATACAGGAGTATAAGTTCCTGCTATCAGTACTGAAATCATTGTATGGTCTATCTTTCTAAATATCATTGTTTTTTTCAGGTCAAGCACTACAGAGTGGTATAATGTGCTGGCTGTATATAAAAGTGTAGTGGATATAATAAATACAAGCATAGACAGTGATGTGATAAAGCTTCCATGTTCTATACTTCTTTGCATCAATGGAAATGCACCTATCCAAACAAGTATAAGTCCCACAAAGTGAGTGATTGCAGATCCGGGTTCTCTTATTTGTATTGATATAGTGCTCGGTAGCACACCAAATCTTGTTTTTTCTCTATTTTTTGTTTTCATAAATACCTCCCTAATGCAGACTTACATAGTTTTAAAAACTACATATAACATATATTGATACTACATCAAAATATGTAAAATTGCAAGTCGAAAATAATTAAAAGTGTTGAGTAATTATTGTAGAACTTTATAAGCGTTCTTTAAAATAAAGAAAAAATAGGCTTGATTTTCACCTCTAAGTACAATAAAACGATATTTAGAGGTGAAAATATATTAAAAAGATTTATCAATTAAATCTCTTTTACATACTGTTGAATTGCATCACACAGATACTGTGCCATACCTTCTCCAAATTTGTCCATATTATCTTTAAATTCCGGATTTTTAACATACCCATAGCCTATGCTTGAAAATACATCCGCACTACAGTCAAAAGAGTACTCACAAATATGTTTATGAAGCTTTTTAGCCAGTTCGGTATTTTCTTTTGATGTAGCATCCAATCCCTTTGACATATTATCCGATATTGCAAAAAAGATATTATTAAAACCGTCGGCAATTTCCTGTTCTCTTCCTTTTTGCTTTTTAACGGATTCCTCAATAACTTTCTCTCCATACATATCTATTGCTTTCTGTTTATATTTTTCATTGTCCTGATATGTAAAACCCTTGAATTTTTCTTTTGTTGCCATAGTAATTCTCCTTTCTCTTGACTCAATAGTCTTTTCCAATGTGTTAATAAGTGTTAAGAGTTTTTGCTTTTCTTTCTGCATCAAAGCGAGCTGTTTCTTTAGATGATGGAGTATTTCAGGATCTTCCTGTTTTAATAACTCTTTTATCTGCTTTAAAGGAAATCCCAGATATTTATAAAACAATATCATCTGCAAAAAAGACATATCATCTTCGGAATAATATCTGTACCCATTTTCACCTTTTTTAGGTGAAAGTAAGCCTATTTCATCATAATGGTGTAAAGTGCGCACCGATACACCGCTTATTTCACTAACCTTTTTAATTAAAAACATTTGAGAACCTCCTAACAAGGATAAGTATAAACTATGACGTAATGTTATAGTCAATACTTTGAATTAAAGATTATTTATAAGAGCTGAAATGTGTATTAAAATTTTAAGCCAAAAAATCCTTTTATCGATAAAATATAAGAAGAAATTTTTTGTACAAGAGGCAGTTTGGATGAAGAGTAGTATATTTGATTTTATTATATATAAAATAATTATTTCTGTTCCGGTAAGTATTATTATCAATTTAGTATATGGAGTTATTCTGGTTTTAGCTGTATACGCTTGTAGGCCTTTAGATATATTTTATATAAGAGAAATTAGAGAGATGCTGACAGTAGTTTTATATTACATAATGGCAATTGTCCCGTTTATGATATTTAATCTTATAAGATATATAGCTATAAGACAGAAAAAGCCGGGATATGGTATTTGTGGTTTGATTAATTCCTGAGTATATGTTTATAATAATATTAGGTGATATATTGGGCGGAAATTTATAATGAATTGTGGGATAGTAATATGTTAAAGAATAGATTGGAAGAAATATTTTATTCAAATATTGTTTGTTATATTTGTAATTTTATGATCGGTATAACAATGGTAGCTGTAACAGTATTATTTTAGAGTAGTGTTGTTAAATTTAATGTATATAGATATAAAAGCATTACCGGTGCAGTGCTTGTATTGATATTTACAGTTATATTACCATTGATATTATATAACACAACCGGATATAAAAATATATCTTCAAAAGGTGTAGAAATTAATATTGTTATGTATATTACATTGATTGTTGTATTAAATTTTATACCGATAATATTATGTATTATTTTATATTTATCCGGATTTAGATTAGATAAAAAAGAGGATTTACAATTATCATCAAGTAAAATGATTACATATGACAGTATGTTAATACGATGAAATAAATAAAACTTGATTATAGAATGTTTTAATGCATAACATAGAATTCTTTTATTAAATATGCTATAATATTTTACATTTGATTTAACAGGTTATTGGGGTAAAGCGTTTTCGAGTGTGCCGATTGTTTCGCACTGATTGTTCTCGCAATCCTCAAAAATATCAAGTGTTTATTAGGAGGATATTTTGGAAAGAGAAAGGTTAAAGTCCAGGCTTGGGTTTATACTCATTTCAGCCGGATGTGCAATAGGTATCGGTAATGTGTGGAAGTTTCCGTACATGACAGGAAAAGGCGGTGGCGGTGCATTTGTACTGCTGTATCTGATATTTTTGGTAATGCTTGGACTACCCATAATGACAATGGAGTTTTCAATAGGAAGAGCGGCAAGAAAGAGTCCTGTACTGGCATATCAAAAACTTGAGCCGGCAGGTAGTAAGTGGCATATACATGGAATGGTGGCACTTATAGGTAATTATCTTTTAATGATGTTTTATACTACAGTGACAGGCTGGATGCTGCATTATTTCTACCTAACAGTAACTGGCAGATTTGAAGGACTTGATTCTGACGGAGTGTTAAATGCATTCAACACTATGCTTACACAGCCGGGTATAATGATATTTTGGATGGTGGTAGTAGTAGCATTAGGAATGTTCATAGTATCAAGAGGACTTGAAGCGGGTTTGGAGAATATCACAAAGATAGTGATGGTTATACTTCTTGTAGTAATGATTATACTTGCTGTAAACTCATTCTTTTTAAAGGGTGCCGCAGAAGGGCTTAAGTACTATCTGGTACCGAATATAGGCAGAATCAAAGAAACCGGTGTCGGAAATGTAATCACAGGTGCGATGAATCAGGCATTCTTCACACTTAGCCTTGGAATAGGAGCAATGCTGATATTTGGAAGCTATATAAGTAATGACAGAAGCATGCTTGGAGAATCTGTTACAATAGTTATACTTGATACATTTGTAGCTATAGTATCAGGACTTATTATCTTTCCGGCAACATTTACATATGGTGTAGATCAGACATCGGGTCCTGCTCTTATATTTATAACATTGCCGAATATCTTTAATAAAATGCCTCTTGGAAGACTTTGGGGAAGCTTCTTTTTTATATTCATGTCATTTGCGGCATTCTCTACAGTGCTTGCAGTATTTGAGAACATAGTATCCTGTGGTATGGATCTTACAAAGAAAACCAGAAAAAAGGTAAGCCTTTTTAACTTAATACTAATAATAATACTTTCACTTCCATGTGTATCCGGATTTAATATATGGAGTTTTGGATGGCTTACTCCTTTTGGAGGCACAATACTTGACCTTGAAGATTTTTTGGTAAGTAATATAATATTGCCGCTGGGTTCTTTAGTATATCTACTGTTTTGTGTCAGCAGATATGGCTGGGGATGGGATAATTATCTCAAAGAATGTGATAAGGGAGAGGGTATGAAGATGAAGAACTGGATGAGATTTTATCTTACCTATATACTTCCGATTATAGTTATATTTATATTTGTGTTTGGAATATATGATAAATTTTTTAAATAGGAAATAGATTAAAACAGCCGTTAACTGTTAAAGTTATGGATGTTTTTAAATTATTTAGAAAATTAGCACTCAAGTCTTGACACTGCTAATAAAAAGTGGTATAAAACTACATAGTTGATTTTATAAATTATTAGGAGGAATACGAAATGAAGTTAGTACCTTTATTTGATAGAGTGGTTTTAAAGCAGTTGGTTGCCGAAGAGACAACTGCATCCGGTATAGTGCTTCCGGGTCAGGCAAAGGAGAAACCTTCGCAGGCGGAGGTTGTGGCTGTCGGTCCCGGTGGAGTTGTAGACGGAAAAGAAATAAAAATGCAGGTTAAGGTTGGCGATAAGGTAATTTATTCAAAGTATGCCGGCACAGAGGTAGAGCTTGACAAGGAAGAATATATCGTTGTTAAGCAGAATGATATTTTAGCAGTGATTGAATAAAAATTTCAGATAGATTAGACGGAGGTAAATATGGCTAAGGATATTAAATATGGCGTAGAAGCCAGAAAAGCATTGGAAGCCGGTGTAAATAAGCTGGCTGATACAGTAAGAGTTACATTGGGACCTAAGGGAAGAAATGTTGTACTTGATAAATCATTCGGTACACCGCTTATTACAAATGATGGTGTTACCATTGCAAAGGAAATAGAGCTTGAAGATGCATTTGAGAACATGGGTGCACAGCTTGTAAAGGAAGTTGCCACAAAGACAAATGATGTGGCAGGTGACGGTACAACTACAGCTACAGTTCTTGCACAGGCAATGATAAACGAGGGAATGAAAAACCTTGCAGCAGGTGCAAATCCAATCGTTTTGCGTAAGGGAATGAAGAAGGCTACAGATGCAGCTGTAGAAGCTATTGCAAAGATGAGTGAGCCTATAAAGGGCAAGGAGCAGATTGCAAGAGTTGCAGCTATTTCCGCAAGTGATGATGAGGTTGGAAGTCTGGTAGCGAATGCTATGGAGAAGGTAACCAATGAGGGTGTTATCACTATCGAAGAGTCAAAGACAATGAAGACAGAGCTTGACTTGGTGGAAGGTATGCAGTTTGACAGAGGTTATGTTTCTGCATATATGTGTACAGATATGGAGAAGATGGAAGCAAATCTTGATGACCCTTATATCCTTATTACAGATAAGAAAATTTCAAATATTCAGGATATTTTGCCTCTTCTTGAGGAGCTTGTTAAATCAGGACAGAAGCTTCTTATTATAGCTGAGGATGTAGAGGGCGAGGCTCTTACAACTCTTATAGTAAACAAGCTTAGAGGTACATTCAATGTCGTAGCTGTAAAGGCTCCGGGATATGGTGACAGAAGAAAAGATATGCTTAAGGATATTGCTGTTCTTACAGGCGGTACGGTAATCAGTGAGGAACTTGGACTTGAGCTTAAGGATGCTACACTTGCAAGCCTTGGTAGAGCAAAGAGTGTTAAGGTTCAAAAAGAGAACACCGTAATCGTTGACGGACAGGGTGCAAAGGCTGATATTGAGAAGAGAGTCGCTCAGATTAAGGCTCAGCTTGCAGAAACCACATCCGATTTTGATAAGGAGAAACTACAGGAGAGACTTGCTAAGCTTTCAGGTGGTGTTGCAGTTATCAGAGTCGGTGCCGCTACAGAGACAGAGATGAAGGAAGCAAAGCTTCGTATGGAAGATGCACTTAATGCCACCAGAGCGGCAGTTGAGGAGGGTATTATTGCAGGAGGCGGTTCTGCTTATATCCATGCAAGTAAGGAAGTTGCAAAGCTTGTAGCTACTCTTGAAGGTGATGAGAGAACAGGTGCAAAGATTATTCTTAAGGCACTTGAGGCTCCGCTATACAGAATAGTAGAGAACGCAGGACTTGAAGGAAGCGTTGTTGTAAACAAGGTAAGAGAGTCAAGCGTAGGTGTAGGTTTCGATGCTTACAGAGAAGAGTATGTAGATATGGTTAAGTCAGGTATCTTGGACCCTGCAAAGGTTACAAGATCGGCACTTCAGAATGCAAACTCGGTAGCATCTACGCTCCTTACAACAGAGTCGGCAGTAGCAAGCATTAAGGAAGATGCTCCGGCAATGCCTGCAGGTGGCGGAATGGGAATGATGTAATAAAACTTTATAATAAAGCTTATAGGGCACACCTTGGAAACAGGGTGTGCCTTTTTTGTGTTTAAAAATCAAATTTTTATATAATAAGCTGTACTTAAAATAATGCTATAGCAATATCTTATAAAAACAATGAAGTATTTTCGTTACTATGCATAATATATTTTTGTATTAATGAAGATTATAATTTTAGTAAAATATATTTTATCAATATGAAAATTTTATCAGACTTTGTACATCAAGGAGGACTTTATGAAGAGAGTATTTAGAAATTCTGTATATAGTATTTTTAAAAGTCGAAAATTATATTGCTTAGATAGTATCATATGAAAACATTGCAGAAGCGGTAAGAATAATGAAATATAAAAGGGTAAATATGGGAAGAAATTTAAAGAAAATTATAAGCGGTATATTACTTGTATCTATGCTGTCTGTGGCAGGATGTAATAAAGGTGAGAGTAATGAAGGTAAACGTAATGAGGGCGTATCTGTTGAAGATACAAAGAAGGAAAAAAAGAAAGATAAATTTGAGCTTGCATTAGGTGAGATAAGTGATGATGTGTATCTTAGTAAGATGCTTGATTTGAAGTTTGACGCTAAGTCCCACAATATGGATATATATTATGAGGAAGGGCTTATCGGGGAAAATGACGACGCAGTATATGACAGAACCGACATGGATGAGGTAAAAGAAAAGATAGCGGACGGTGCATTAATCAGCGATATGGGAGCAAGTGATACAGACGGCCTCAGAAGCGTCAGTATTACGATACGTAAGGCTCCGGACTCTAAGACTTTAAACAATTATATATTTGATGAAAAGCGTGAATATGAGGATATGTTCAAAGAGGATGAGGAAGAATTTGACATGATGGAAAAGTCATATGTTAATCTTACAGACGGAAAGGTTGCAGGTAAGAAAATACCGGGTATTGAAATAAAGTCGGTATGGGAACATGACGGTGTCAGAGATACTATGTTTTATGAAAAGCAGCTGTTTTTAAAATACGGAGATTATATAGTGACTATAGATGTATCCGCATACGACTCTGATGATGCACAGAGTTTGCTGGACATATTTGAAAAGCCTGATGAGTCGGATTTTGAAAAAGCAAAGAACTCGCCTAAAGAAGATGAAACAAGAGAAAGTAAGTCTGAAAGAAGAGGCAAAAGAAAAAGACAAGAAGAAAACAGGAAAGAAACTAAAGGAAGTATTGAAGAAACAACAGAAGAAAGCAGTACCGCAGAAAGCAGTGTTGAGGAAAGTAAAGAGGATAAAGTATCGACAGGAGATTTTTGCGCAGGAGTAATAGAAGGAAATGTGTATACAAACAGTGCACTTAATATAAAAATAGATATTACAGGTAAACATATGGTCTTTGCATCGGATTATGAAATGGAACTTCTCGGAAGACCGTCAGGTATAGTGTCTGAAGAAGATAAAAAATATTATGTAGATAAAGGTAAGCCTGTGCTTGATATGGTTGCACATGATGTAACATTTGACAATACAATTCTTGTTTTGCTGGACGGTGATGTGGACTTATCAAAAGTGGATGAAGGTGAGGATTCATACTTTGATAAGGGCGAAAATGCACATGTAGAACGAAAAAAGGAAAAGATTAACTTTAACGGTAAGGAACTGTTATGTCTAAGTAAGGTGGAGACTAAAGATAACGGCAGCAAATATTATGAAAAATACCTTATCATACCTTATGGAAAATACACGGCGACCATAGGTGCAATGGGAAGCGATGAAGAATTTGTAAAAAATGCATTTAAGATGTTTACAATTGCAGAATAAATTATTTGGAGGAGACTATGAAGAGAGTTTTAAAATTAGGCATGGTAGCGGTTGCTTTATCACTTTGTTTTTCAGGATGCACTTCAAAATCCGATAAAAAGTCAGGTGAGACTGTCAGTGAATTCAAAGATGAAGACATTTCATTGGGGGAAGTGGTTGACGGAGTATATACAAGCAAAATGCTTGACTTAAAGTTTGACGGAAATGCAAATGATATGGATGTAATTGCTGAAGAGGAATTTACAAACAGGCTTGACGGCAAGGTGGTAAAAAGATCGGATATGGAAGCCGTACATGACAGACTTGATAAGGGCTATTATATAAGTGATATGGAAGCTTATGATAATAAGAACAAGGGAAATCATGTGGAGGTGGAGATATATAAGGATATACACCATGAGATGAAAAACGGCTTGGAAAATTATATTGACAAAGAGGTAAAAAAAGAAAGAAGTGAGCAAAAAGAGAGATTTAAAAATCCTAAAGTAGAAAAGACAACAAGAGATTTTCTGGGAGATAAAATGCTAAGTGTGGATGTTATCATAGATGAGGACGGCATAGAATCTGCCGACACCACATTATATAAGAAACTTGGTGAATACTTTATAGAAATTCGTGTAAGAGGTGATAATGCCGAGGATATTGACAGGTATTTGGGAATGTTTGAAAAGTATTCAGACTCAGGTAACAATGCAAAAAGCAGTAAATCAGATGAGTCAAATACAACAGATACAAAATCAGATACGGATACAAAAGCCGATACGGATACAGAATCCGTTGAGGATACAACCGAGGTTAACGACGCTGAAAATACTCTTGTGCTTGGAAGTATAAGTGATAAAGTTTATTCAAATAAGATGCTTGATATAAAGTTTGATATAAGCAAAACAGGTCTGGAATTTGTAAGTGATGAAGGGCTTAAAAATATGGGAAATGACGGCATAGATAAATCGGATTTAGCTGCTGTAAAGAAGCATATCGAAGAAGGTAAATCTTTTATAGATATGTTTGCAGTCGACAATAACGATACTACAAAGAGAATCAGTGTTTCATTGGCAAAAAATGATATGTTGATGCCTATGGATGAGTATTTGGACGTACAAAAAGAGACAATGGAAAAGCAGCTGAGTAAAGTCCCGAAAAGTCAGCTGAAAAGTTCAAAAGTAAAGAAATCGGATGCATATTTTCTCGGTCAGGAATTATCATGTTTGGATATTTACGTGGATACAACGGTTGGAAAACAGTGTCAGAAATATCTCTTCAGAGTAAAGGATGATTACATGATGATTATAGTATCAAGCGGCAAGGATGAAAAAGCGGCACAGGAAGGACTTGATTTATTTCAGCAATATCAGTAAATAAAATTTATGTGGTATACTAAAGCAAAAGTATATTTTGCATATAGGAGGAAAAATGAAGAAAAATTTTAAATTTATAATGGTAGGTGTTATTGTTTTGTCTGCACTTTCCATAACTGCTTGTAAAGGTAACAAGGTTGAGAGTAAAGCTGAAAATAAGACGGAGAGTCCTGTTGCAAGTACTGTAGAGAGCACCGCTGAGAGCGCAAGCAATGAAGATTTAAACGGTACATATGACGGCAGTGTATATACCAATAAGGCATTTAATATAAAGTTTGATGCAAAAGCTGTAAATATGGAGATGGTAAGTACCGAGGATCTTAGCGATATGCAAAAAAAGACTCATGATGACACATTAAAGATGTATGCACATGACACTGCAAACAGCAGCTCGGTACTTTTCGGACTTGTAAATATAACCTCGGATTTAAAAGCCTATATTGACGGAAATATAGCAAGAATCAATAAGGATAATGAGGGTGCAGGAGATATTAAGGCTGAAAGTACCACTGTAAAATTCTTAGGCAAAGATGCTCCTTGTATAAATGCAAAGTTGACTGCAAACGGTGTAACACAGTATCATACACAGGTATTTTTAGAGTCCGGAAAGGATGTATCCGTTATAGTTATAAATGCTAAAGACGAAAAGGTTATCAAAGACTGTCTGAATGCCTTTACAAAAGCGCAGTAACTTGGAGTATATATGTTTTGGGATAAGATAAAAGATGCTTTTTCATCCGAAAAAAGTGTTGATTATAATAAAGAAAACAAAGTAGTTAAGGGAAGATTTACCATGTTGGTAAAGGGTTGTAAAGACGAGGGAAGTATACTGCTTGAAGGTGATGTTTACGGTACTGTAAAAAAAGAGGATGTGACCGTACTGTTTAAAGATGGAAAAGTATCTCATCTAAAGATAGCAAGGCTTATAGACAGTGCAGGAAATGATTGCGAATCTGTTACGGATGCATATGCAAATATAGGGTTTGAAAGTATAGATAAGGGTGATGATTTTAAATACGCCTTGATTACAAATATAGACTTTCAAATAGAATCCGATGTGAACAAGGCTGTAGAAAATCCTTATATACTCGGTCTTTTATACGAATATGATAATAACTATAATGATGAAGACTTTATAAATCTGTTTTTCAGAGAGATGGTAATGTCACATTATCTGTTGCCTGTGAGAATGTCTGAAGATTTTAAAGGAAGCGGCAGTACGGTTTTGAAAAAAGATACAAAGATAGATATCTACGGTATCGAACTTCAAGGCGGAATAAATGCACTTCCCGTATTTACAGACTGGGTCGCCTTAAAAAAATGGTCGGATATGGGAGTTGCAAATTGGAAAATGGAAACAATCATCGAAAGCTTTCCCGATATTGTGGGATTTTTAAAAGGTGAAGGCGGATTTATTATCAATCCTTACGGTCCGCAGTCGTTCTATATGAATTCGGAAAATATCAATAATATAGTGAATTCATCCGGATATCAAAGTCAGTTCGGTGATGCCAAAATAGAAACAAAGGTCGCAAAGGGCGGAGAGAAAAATTTTTTGGGGTATCCGCCTGATAATGAAGAAGTAGCGGCTATAAAAAAGAGATTGGTCGCATTCGGAAATGCTCACAGCGAGATAAATTTAATAGATATGATGCTTAGAGTGGATGAGACAGGTACAAAGTCATATCTTATAATAACGGATATAGATGACAGCGATGTAAGAAAGTATTATAAAGATATTTATAACAGTTGCAGAGACCTTTTAAGAGAAGTGGTATATCTGGATTTTGCCACCTTAAAACAGGCGGATTTTGCTAAAGATGAGATGAATCCGACGCCACTGTATAAAAAGAGTTGATTATATTCAGGAGGAAAAAATGAGAAAAAAATTTAAACTTATAATGATTGGTATTTTGACGGTATCGGCACTGTCCGTTACAGCTTGCGGCGGTAAAGGGAACAAGGTGGAGACTACAACTGAAAGTACTGTAGAGAGCCAAGCGGCAACTACTGAAGAAGGCAGTGAGACTGCTGCCGAGAGTACTGCGGAAAGCGTCGGTGAGACTTCAAGTGCCGAAGCAGCAGATATAAAGGGTTCACTTAACGGCGATGTGTATACAAATGATGAATTCAATATAAAGTTTGATGCCAAGGCAGGCGGTATGGTAATGGCGGGTGCTGAAGAGTTCAAAACTATGAGAGAAATGTCAAGTGATGATACATTGGAGATGTATGCATATGACGACAGTTATACAAAAATAGCGATGTTCGGTGTTTTGAAGGATAATACAGATATTAAATCTTATATAGATGAGAATATAGCTACAATAAAGAAGGACAATGAGGGAATAGGCGAGAACAATATCAAGGTGGAAAGTTCTACTGTAAAATTCTTGGGAGAAGATGCTCCATGTCTTAATGCACAGTTGACTTCAGGCGGTGTAACACAGTACCATACACAGGTATTTGTAAAGTCCGGAGACCATGTGGCGGTAATAGCCGTAAACGGTTTGGATGAGCAGAGTATAAAGGACTGCTTAGCTATGTTTACGAAGGCAAAATAAAGTTTTAAAGGGTAAATTTTAAGTTTTTGCATTAGTATCTTAACAATTAAACAAAGGCAGGTTAAAAAAATATTTACATTTTAATCACATTGTTGTAATATTTTATCATAAAGCAATCACACAAAAATTTTACTATATGTAAAAAAGTATATTACATGGAGTATTGATATGAAAAAAAATATTTTTATACCTTTATTGTTTTTAACAGTGGTGATGACTGCCTGCAGTAACGGTGCCAAGAGTGAAACTACGGCAAGTACCACTGCGGCTGCAGAGACTACCACAGTTGCGACTACGACTAGTGAAGCTCCTACTACAGCCGAGACTACAACTCAGGCTGCGGTAATTGAGGAAGAGAGTTATGCGGAGGACGATATACAGTTTTACAGAGGAAAAAAAGAAAACAATGTATATACCAACAGCGTCTTCAATATCAAGTTTGATGCACCTGCCAACGGCTACAAGATGCAAAGCAGAGACAATATCGCACAGATGAGAGATATTTTCATCAAACAGTCAGGTATGTCACAGGAAGAGGCGGACAGCAGTATATATATGGATGTATATGCTACCAGTGAGAACGGCAAGGGTGTCAGCAGTGTGAATGTAGTCATAGAGAAGATGGGTACACCTTTTGAAAATGAGACCGAACTTGCAAAGGTAGTGGACAAGCTGCAAAGCCAGTATAAGGCTGCAGGTATGGTAAATGTCAGCGTTGAGAGCGATAAGGCGAGGTTTAACGGTAAGGAAACCATTGCACTGAACGCTACTGATACAAGCGGAGATTATACCGTATACAGAAAGCAGATTTATATCAAGTCCGGAAACTTTATGGCCATTATTACAGCGAGCAGTACTTCCGAGGAGAAGGCACAGAAAGCACTTGACGGATTTACAAGTTTGAATTAAACAAAAAAGTATAGTCTTTTGCGGCTATACTTTTTTATTGCTTTTAATTATTTGAAATTTGTTCTAAAATAAAGTGATATGTATAAAGAGGTAAAAAAACTATGAATAAAAGGCAGATTTCAGAGTCCATAGCGGTCGGCATATTTTTGGCACTTTCAGGCGGATTTATGGATGCATATTCATATATAAACCGTGGAAAAGTTTTTGCAAATGCCGAGACCGGAAATATTATATTGATGGCACTTAAGGTATGTGAGGGCAAGTTTTTTGAAGCTGTCAATTATCTGATACCTATAGTATCGTTTGCTGTAGGAGTTGGCATATGTGAGATGATAAAGTATAGAAAAGAAAGAATCAACATGGTGCATTGGAGGCAGATATTGGTACTGTTTGAGATATTTGCATTTATAGCAGTAGGATTTTTGCCGCAGGAAATGAACAGGGTTGCCAATTCCATAATATCTATGATATCCGGAATACAGTTTGCCACATTTCCTAAGATAAGAGGTACAGCCATGGCAACCACCATGTGTACAGGTAATCTAAAGACCGGAACCCAGAATATGTATCGCGGAATAAAGACCGGGGACAGATCCGCCATAGAAAAGGGACTTTATTACTATGTATGTATACTGGTCTTTATATTGGGAACTACGGTAGGATATTTTGCAGTGAAACTTATGGCTGAAAAGGCAATTTTTCTTGCAGCACTTGCAATGATAAATATTTTTGTAATGATGTTCAAAGAATTTGAAGATTGATTTGAAAGGAGATCTTTATGTATTATGCAAATGAAGACAGATATGAGAAGATGAGATACGCGTATTGCGGAAACAGCGGACTGAAGTTACCGCTTGTATCGTTAGGACTTTGGCACAATTTCGGTGATCACTCAAATCTTGAAAATATGAAGGAAATCATATTTGCGGCGTTTGACAACGGTATCACACATTTTGACCTTGCCAACAACTACGGTCCGGCTCCGGGAAGCGCTGAAAAAAATTTCGGCATTATCCTGAAAGAAGACATGGGAAAGTACAGAGATGAGCTGCTTATAAGTACAAAGGCGGGCTATACCATGTGGGACGGTCCTTACGGAGATTTCGGCAGCAGAAAGTATCTTATTGCAAGTATTGACCAAAGTTTAAAGAGAATGGGACTTGAGTATGTAGACATATTCTATCACCACAGAATGGATAAGAACACACCGCTTGAAGAGACCTGTGGAGCATTGGCACAGATAGTAAACAGCGGTAAGGCACTGTATGTGGGACTTTCAAACTATGACGGTGAGACCTTGGAGCAGGCTACAAAGATTCTTAGCGAGCTTCATGTGCCTTTCATCATCAATCAAAACAGATATTCAATCTTTGACAGAACTGTTGAGAACAACGGTCTTAAGGATATGGCGGCAAAGCTCAATAAGGGAATTATTTCATTCAGTCCTCTTGCGCAGGGACTTCTGACAGACAGATACTTAAACGGCGTGCCAAGTGACAGCAGAATAGCAACAGACGGAAGATTTTTAAAGACTGATAATCTTACAGAAAAGAAATTAAACGTCATAAGAGAGCTTAACGAGATGGCAAAGTCAAGAGAACAAAGTCTTGCACAGATGGCTCTGGCTTGGGTATTAAAAGACGGTATTGTGACATCGGTACTGATAGGCGCATCAAAGTCCGAGCAGGTGCTTGACAACATAGCGGCTATAAAGAATACAGAGTTTAGTGATGAGGAATTAAAAAAGATAGATAAGGTCGTTAAGGACAATGAATAAAAAAGTTCTTACAAAGCTTTTTTTGTCAACGCTATATTTAAGTGCATTCACCTTCGGAGGCGGATATGTGATAGTCACTTTGATGAAAAACAAATTTGTAGATGAATATCATTGGATTGAAGAAGAAGAGATGCTTGATTTGGTGGCAATTGCACAGTCCGCTCCGGGAGCTATTGCAGTCAACGGTGCAATAGTGGTGGGATATAAGCTTGCAGGAATAATCGGAGTGCTGGTGGCGACCGTTGCCACTATTATTCCGCCATTTCTTATAATATCCTTTATATCGGTGTTCTATACATTGTTTAGAGAAAACAGATTTATAGCGTATCTTCTTGACGGTATGCAGGCAGGTGTAGGAGCCGTGATAGCTTCAGTCAGTCTACAGATGGGATTTGATATCGTAAAAGAAAACAGAATAAATTTTGTGATAATGGCGGCAGTTTTTGTACTGAGTATGTATTTTAAAATAAATATAATATACATCATATTGCTATGTATTTTTATAGGCGTTATAAAGACTTTAGTACAAGCCGGAAGGAAGGCTGTATGATTTATCTGAAACTTTTTATAAGCTTTCTTAAGATAGGTGCGTTCAGTTTCGGAGGAGGTTATGCCGCTATGCCGCTTATAGAGAGCGAAGTGGTGAACACAAATCACTGGCTAAGTGCGGCCGAGTTTGGAGACCTTATTACAATATCACAGATGACACCGGGACCTATTGCGATAAATTCCGCTACATTTGTGGGTATAAGGATTGCAGGAGTGTTCGGTGCAATGGCGGCGACTTTAGGCTGTATATTGCCGGCTTTGATACTTGTGACTGTGATAGCATGGCTTTATATGAAGTACAAAAAAATGTCTATGTTACAGTCGATACTGGCCGTCTTACGACCGGCTGTAGTTGCGATGATTGCAATATCCGGTGTGAAGATACTGATGCAGGCATTCGGGCTTGATATGATGACAATAAAGAGTATCAGATTGCATATGATTGTGATATTTTGTGTATGCATGGTACTGTTGATAAAATATAATAAAAATCCGATATCGGTAATGGTTTTTGCAGGGGTGTTGAACCTGTTTTATAATGTCTTAACAGACTAAAAATATATGAGGAGCGTTTTAGAAACAAGATGATAAACAGACTTATAAATGAGCTTATGCATTATGCTTTATGTGAGCATTTGGTGGATGAAGATGACAGAGTATTTGTGACAAACAGTTTACTGGCTTTGTTCAATCAGGTGGAGTTTCATGAAGAAGAAATCAAAGAAGAAAGAGTGCTTGCGGATATTTTAAAGGATATGTGCGACTTTGCTCTAAAAGAAGGAATTATAGATGATGACAGTGTAACTGTGACAGACCTCTTTGATACAAAAATTATGGGGCTTTTGACACCTATGCCGTCTACAGTAAGGAGAGTATTTAAGGAAATATACGGTGTGGACAGCAAGCTTGCAACCGATTATTTTTATAAGCTTAGTAAGAGGTCAAACTATATAAGAGTGGACCGTATAGCAAGGGATGAAAAGTGGGTGACAGATACACAATACGGACCTATTGATATTACTATCAACCTTTCAAAGCCTGAAAAGGACCCTAGAGATATTGCAAAAGCGGGAGCGGCAAAAAAGTCAGGCTATCCAAGTTGCTTACTCTGCATGGAGAATGAGGGCTATGCCGGAACATTCTCACATCCTGCAAGACAGAACCTTAGAGTGATTCCTATAGCATTGGACGGTGAGGATTACTTTTTACAGTATTCGCCATATGTGTACTACAATGAACACTGTATTATCTTCAACAAAGAGCATAAGCCGATGAAAATTGAAAGAGCCGTATTTAAGAAGCTGCTTGAGTTTGTAAAGCTTTTCCCACACTATACTGCAGGCTCAAATGCAGACCTTCCTATAGTAGGCGGTTCTATACTAAGTCATGACCATTTCCAAGGAGGCGGATATGTATTTGCAATGGCAAAGGCGCCTTATGAAAGAAAATTTGTACTCAAAGGTTATGAGGATTTGAATGCAGGTATTGTAAAATGGCCTATGTCCGTTATCAGACTTCAGGGTAAGGATATTGACAGGATAGTACAGGCGGCTGACCACATTTTATCAAGTTGGAGAGCATACAGTGACGAGGCAGCTTTTATCTTCAGTGAGACTGATGGCACACCTCATAACACTATAACGCCTATTGCAAGGATGCATAAAGATTTGTATGAACTTGATCTTGTACTTAGAAATAATATCACTACAGAAAAGAGCCCTTGGGGTGTATACCATCCTTCTGCAGACCTTCACCATATAAAGAAAGAAAATATAGGCCTGATTGAGGTTATGGGACTTGCAGTACTTCCTGCCAGACTGAAAAGAGAGATGGAAGAGCTTGAGGAGTATATACTTGAAGGTAAGGATATCCGCAGCAATGAAGTGTTAAAAAAGCATGCAGACTGGGTGTATGAGTGGATAAGCAACTACAATATAGAAAAAGAAAACATTCACAGCATTGTGCAGGCGGAAATCAGCAAGGTATTTGTAAAGGTACTTGAATGTGCCGGAGTCTATAAAAGGGACGAAGAAGGACAGGAAGCATTTGACAGGTTTATAAAGACATTGTAAATTGTGAATAATAAAATATTAAGTTTATATTTATAAATCGTGATTGTAAGTCAATATTCTAATCATATATAATTAGAGTGTTGGCTTATTTTTTATAAAAAGTATGATAAACCGTTAAGAAGTGGAGCAATTATGAAGGAAAATAGAAACTATTACAAGAAAAAGATTTATCTTGCCTTACTGATCATTACATTTATTTTAGGTTTTGTAAGTCTGTATGAATATTACAGTGTGACGATTCACAATCCGTTCAGATTACTTTCCACCGTTTTATACGGGGTGATAAAGTTGTTTTTATTCACACCTCCTATAGCTACAGATGATAAAACAAGCTTTTTATATGAGATTGCAAAGTGGCTTGCACCGATACTTACATCCACTTTCATATTTACCAAGATTTCAAATACTTTGCTTCATATAAAGAATATATGGTTTAATAAGATAAGTGCAAATCATATCATTGTCTTTGAAAACAGTGTTATGGGAGAGACATTGATTAACAATCTTATAGACGATAAAAATTCTTATAAGATATCACTTATCTCAAAACATTTTATAGATGACAATCTTAAGAGTAAGTACGAAAAAAAGGGAGTGGCAACTTATCAGATAGACTTTGAAAAAAGTGATAAGAACGAGATAAGAGAGTTTTTGAATAATGTAAATATCAATAATGTAAAATATATGTTTTTCTGTTCGGATAAGGATTTGGAAAACTATGCCCTTTATATAAATGTGATAAAAAGGATAAAGCCGCAAAGACATATAGTCTGCTATATAAAGTGTGAGTCAAATACGGTGTCATCGTATATTGAAGATATGATTGTCTATGAAAGAGAAAAAAAAGAAAATCTGAAAAAAATAGATACTACACATTTCAATCAGACAGATTTGACTGTAAGAAAGATCATGTGTGAAAGTCTTGTAAATGAGAGTATCTCAAAGAGTATGGACTTATTATCTTCTATGGGAGATATAATCTCGTCAAAGCAGATAGATGAAAATATAAAAAGAATGCATATAGTAGTGATAGGTATAAATGAACTTACAGATACATTGTTAAAGTTCATTGCAAATGATATGACTACAAAGCTTACTGAAAATACGTTTATAAGTATAATGGATTATGATGCCGATACCAAGACAGAAAAGCTGTTTGCAGAAAATATAGGGTTAAAAAAGACCTTGGATTTTCATATAACGGACTTTAATAAAGTGCCTTTATATGAGAGTTTAAGAAGCATAAATGAGAGGCCTTCACTGATATTTTTGATGAATGAGGATGTGGTAAAAAGTCTTAAATACCTGAATATAATAAATAAGCAGTTTACTGATGTTGCAAAGATAATAAGAAATGTATCAAATATTGATTTGACCTATGCATTGCCTAAGGATGAAAATATAAAACTCTTCGGAGATGTTTCTCAGATTATGACAAGCGATATCCTTATAAGAGAGGCTCTGGATAATCATGCCAAGAAGTTTAATAACAGATATAACGAGTATTCACAGTTGCTTTTAATGGGCGGAGGCAGCAGTTGGAATGAGCTGTCATATGTAAAGAAGTCATCTTCAAGACTGTCGGCAATGCACGCGAGAGTGAAGGAAGATATATTAAGAAAAATATTCTTTGATAAGTCACAGGATTTTATAAAGAACTATTTGAATAAAAAGTTTAAAGAGTTTAAAGAATTGGAAGAAATCATGAAAACGGATAATGAGAAGTTCAAGATAGAGTTTTGTAAATTTTTGAAAGCCAATCCTGTACTTGATTTTCTTTCAAGTCTTGAGCATAAAAGATGGTGTAACAGCTATTATACAATGAACTTTGTATACGGAGAAAAAAAGGACGAGAATCTGAAGACACATCCGTGTTTGATAGATGATTGGAACAGAGTGCTGGGTGATAAGTTTGATGTATGTCATCCTGAGTATGATTTGTTATCGGTATTTACTTTGTTTTTGAGAGAGGATAATAATGGAAAAAGAAAAGAAGCATAGAACATCGTCTGATGAAATGCTGAATGCATCGTATGAGTACAATGAAGTCAGCTATAAGTATGACGCTTTTATAAGTTACAGACATGTGGAGCCTGACCAGACTGTAGCAAAATATGTTCATCAGATGATAGAGACTTTTAAGGCCCCGAAGGAGTTTTATAAAGATGGTAAAAGACCTGTTTTCAGGGTGTTTCGTGACAGGGAAGAACTTGCAGCAAGAGACCTTGGCACATCGATAGAAGAGGCACTTGCACAAAGCAGATATTTGATAGTCATATGTTCAAGGAGAACTCCGCTGTCCGAGTGGTGTCAAAAAGAAATAGAGATATTCAAAAGTTTACACTCTGAAGAAAGGATAATACCCGTACTTATAGAGGGAGAACCTGATGAGGCTTTCCCGAATCCTTTAAAAGAAATAAAAAATCAGGGCGAAGGACATGAGATACTGGCGGCAGATATAAGACCTGATTATATATTCTGTGATGAATTTAAATGCTATGAAAGTCTGCAAGACAAGCATAAATTAAATGAACTTACGAAGCAGTCAATAAACCTTTTAAAGACCGAAAAGTACAGAATAATGGCAACTATACTGGGTTGCAGTTTCGGAGATTTGAAGCAAAGGGATAAGGAAAGAAAGAATAAAAGGATTTTGAACCTCTCTTTATCTGCAGGTGCGGTATTTTTGATATTCGGAATATTTATGGCTAATGCTTATCACAAAGCGGAAGTTGCAAGACAGGAGGCGGTGCAGTCAAATGCAAGTATTTTGATGAAGACCTCAAAGGACTATGTAGGTGATGGCGACTATTTAAAAGCCGCTCTTGTCGCAAAAGAGGCTATGAATCCTATAAGCAAAAATATGAAGCATTACAATACTTTAAAGGCTGAAGAGTTCTCCATATTCAACAGCGTCATATACCACGGCGGGGCTTCCACACTTACAGTGATTCCCACAAAAAACAATATGACCTATATGGCATTAAGCAGTGATGAGAAATATGTTGCATACGGTCTGGATAACAATAACACCGCTATAGCAAGTGTGGAAAACGGAGAAATAATAAAGGAATTTGAGGGGCACAGTCAGCAGGTAAAATTGTTAAGTTTTTCTGCGGATGATAAGTATCTGGCATCGGCTTCATTTGACAACACCTGTATCATATACGATATCAATACAGGCGAACAAAAGGCGGTACTTGATATAGTAGGTATTCCTATGATGATACGGTTCTCAACGGACGGTACAAAACTGTTCTATGCCGTATTATATAATGACAATACAGTATTTTATGTATATGATACCGGAAACTTTGAAAAGCAATCTGAATTCACGGTTGAAGGTCAGGTTAAATCTGCGGATATAAAAAAAGACGGCAGTGAGATACTTATAACATTGAATACAAATACTGACGACCAGGTTACAAGAAGAAGTCTAAAAGACGGAAGTATAATAGACGTTATACCGAAGATATCCGAAAAAAATATTATTACACAAGAGGATTCTTACAAGCCATATAAATCTGCAGCCTATTCAGCCGACGGTCAAAATATACTATTGCTTACAGATACTGAGATAATAAAGATGTCTTTTGACAAGCAGGAAGTTTTTAGAAAAGATATGTATATAAATCCTGATGATAACAAGGTTATATATGAAAGTGAAGGTGGAGAAAAGATTGCCGTAAAGTCAAATACAAAAATATATATATTGGACGGAAACACCGGAGAAATATCGAATGAGATATATTTTGAAAAACTTAACCTGAAATATTATGTTTACAATCCTGATACAAATACTGTAGTCGGTTTTGGAGAAAACGGAAATTATTCAATATGGAAGGATAAGGCGATTGTAGAGGATAATCTGAAATACGGAAGCGGTACACCTGTCGAATTCAAGTTCTTAAAAGATGGAAGCAAGATATTGGCAAACTCACATGAGAGTCAGGCAATAAAGATAATTGATTTAAAATCCGGAGTCTCATCAGAATCAATATATGCAAGGATAATGGCAAATTCAAACGATTCTTCAAAGATGCTTTTGTTTGACGGAAAAGATGTTTTACTTTCAAGCGATGACGGAAAGACAAGGAGCAAGATAAATGTGGACGAGTCCACAATAGACGGTGTTGCACCTGACAGTAAGTACTATAAGATATCAAATAACGGCAGATACTATGCGACCGTTGTCACGGCATTAAACAGTGATAAGCCTGTACTGAAAGTATATGATCTACAGGAAAATGACAATAAACAATTTGAGATGGACTCATTTTCATCGGTATTTACATTTTCAAATGACAGTGAGCAAATATTGTTGGCTGACGGTAAAAACGGACTCAGAATATTTGATTCAAACAGTATGGAACAGGTGAAAAGCTACAGTGATATAAAAGATGATTCGGGAAAGATGATATTATCACCGGATTCGAAGGTACTTGTTTTCAATAATATATCAGGTACGGCTTCAATATATAATCTTGAAAACGGCGAGCATATTGATGATGTGGCGGGAGAAGTACTGGATGTTCAAAACACCGGAGATGAGATAAAGCTTAAAGGAATAAAGAACAATACCGCATTTACATGGAGCAATAAGAGCGGTCTTGTCACATGGGATATGGATGATGCCTGCAGGCAGACTCCTCTAAGTTTTAACGATGTAAATATGTATAATGCAAATACAGATTTGCTGATGATGATCAGAAATAATGAAAATGACAGAAAGTGCTATATAGTAGATTTTTCAACGGGAAAGGTCAGAATGACTTTAAATTCCGCAGTAAAAAAGTATACCGTCAACGGTCATATCTCACCTGACGGTAAGCTTATAGCTATAGACCAGAACTACTATTCAAATTATGACAGCAAAAGTGCAAAGACCTCGTATTATATGGAGTCCAAGGTATATAAAATGTTGAGTGAAGACGAAGTCTCAAAGGAAGTAGACAATATACTTGCAGGAAGAACACTCACACAGGATGAAAAAATTCAAATCGGTATAAGTACAAAGTAAAGAGGGGCTGTCGAAAACGACAGCCGCTTTTGTTTTACCATATATGAAGTATATGTTGCATTAAAAGACTTACTGCGGTAATACCTACCCAGCATATGCCGCCAAGTATAATAGGCTTGCCGCCTGATTTGATAAGCTTTATAAGATTGCTGTTAAGCCCGATTGCAGCCATTGCCATAATGATACAAAACTTGCTTAGGTCCTTTAAAGGTGCGAAGGAGTGTGAAGGTACACCTGCACTTAAAGCAACAGTAGTGATAACGGATGCGATAATAAAAAATATTATAAACATCGGAAATGATCTTTTAAGGCTGAAACCGTTCTGATTATCCTTGGACTTTTTTGCATTGATTATTGCAAGCACCAAAGTAATGGGAATGATTGCCAGAGTTCTGGTAAGCTTTACCGTAACCGCCTTATCAAGAGTTTGAGTGCCCAGCTTCCACATACTGTCCCAAGTGGAGGCTGCGGCCGTAACGGATGAAGTATCATTTATTGCAGTTCCAGAAAATATTCCGAAAGCCTCTCCGCTCAGAGTATCAAATCCAATCATTTTTCCAAAAACAGGAAAAAGCAGTGCAGCCAATACATTGAAAAAGAAAATAACGGATATCGCCTGCGCCACCTCGTCATCGTCCGCATTTATTACAGGTGCTGTTGCCGCTATGGCGGAACCTCCGCATATTGAAGAACCTACGCCCACAAGTGTAGAAATATTACCGGGGATATTCATCAGCTTATGTAAAATAAAGGCAATGATCAGTGCAGTGGATATTGTGCAAATGATTATTGGGAGCGACTGTTTGCCGGTTTGAAGTACAACACTCAGATTAAGACCGAACCCCAGAAAAACCACAGCCGCCTGCAAAACATATTTTGAAGTGAACTTGATTCCGGTTCCTGCCTTACCCTTATCATTCCAAAAAAGTGTAATAACCATACCTGCAATAATCGCAATCACCGGACCGCCGATTATAGGAAATTTCTTCCCCAGAAACCACGCAGGCAGAGCAATGAGAAAGCATATAAGCATACCGAATAAGTTTTTTGATAACAAAGATTTTATTGAATTCATCTTAATGTCCTTTCTGAATTTTATAGTATGATTATAGTACAATGAGGGGAGAAAATCTAATGGAGAGAAGAAATTGAAAAAACTTTTTAGTTAGCTATTTACATTTTAAAAACAGTAGGCTATAATCAAAATAAATTAACTCCCATTTTCAGTTTAATGTAAAAGGAGTAATGTAAAGTTTTCTGTTTACTGTATCTTTACATAATCAACATAGAATCGTTCCAAACTGGAATTATTTTGTAAGAAGGAGGAGTATGAAATATATTGTAAAATTGGAACTGAAAAACCCTGTAATAAAAAGTGATTACAGGAGGATAATTATCAGCTTTTTTAAAAAGGCAATATCATCATATATGGACGGATACTTCTATGAAGAGCTGTATCAAAGCGGTGCAAAGAAGAAGTCTTTTGTGTGGTCAATAGCTTTTAATAAGCCGGTATTCAAAGGTGAAAAAATGGAACTTGAAGGTAATGAAGTAAATATGACCTTGAAGTTTGAAGAACAACAGACAGCACTGATTTATTATTCAAGCTTACTTATGATGAAAAATAAGGCTTTTCCTATAGGAGATAATAATGAGATGAGCCTTAAAAGCATTAAGATGATAAGTGAAAAGGATATAGCAGAGGACTATGCAGTATTCAAAGTTTTGTCTCCTATATGTTTGAAGTGCCATAGCAGAGAAAATAATAAGGACAGATATCTGACAGTTGAAGATGATGATTTTGCAGTAGAATTGGAAAGAAAATTAAAAGAAGATATTCAGTATATGTATGAAGAAATTGACAATCTGAAGTTTGACTTAAGTAGTCTGAAAAAGATTATAGTACCTGTATACGGGATTAAAATACCTGTAACAATAGGAAATTTTATAGTCTCAGGTGATAGAAGAATTCTTAATCATATACTTAAAACAGGACTGGGATCAAAGAGAAATTCAGGCTTCGGACTGGTAGAACAGGTTGTCTAAGGGGGGATTATGATTAGCATATTAGAATTTGAAGAAAATTCCGTCAATTACAACCGTAGAATTGAACCTTCGGACTGGAGATACTCTGCTGCTATTGTCGGTATGGTAAGGTTTTTTAAAGACAGAAATATACCATATACTATAAAGGGGAGATACCTTTATTACAATTTTGAGGATGTATGTAACGATGGAAAAGATTTCGAGGGGGATAAGGAATATCTTTTATTTGCTGAAAAATGGTTCTCCGATAAGATGCATCATAATGTGGTTTATAAAAGATTGTGTCGAGATCAGTTTACAGAAGAGGCAATAAAAGAAGTAAATGATAAGCTTTCCGTAGATATAGTTGTTATGAAAGAGGTTTTCAAAGGAATTAAGTTTGATGGTACCAATGGTACACAAATCAAACAATTAATTGATGATAATAGACTTAAGCTTATAAAGGGTATATTCCGTAATGCTAAGAGCGGATATAAGAAGTTTATCAATACTTCAAAATACAGGAGTGAAAGTGCAGATGTATGTCGTTTGCTTGGATTTTGTGTAGATACAGGAAGAAAGACAAAATCAATAGGATTTTGTTTTGATAAGGATTCAAGAACATTTAACGATGAAATTGAATTTGATTTTATTCCTTTTGCTTTCTCAAGAAGCGGAAGTTCCGTATTTATAAATAACAATACGTCCATAGACTATCTTTTAAAAGCCAATGATGAGATGGAGTATTTTCTTTCAGAGAAATTTGAAGAACAAAAAACATGGAATTCGGTATTTTACAGCTACTCTGAAGGTGCAGGTTTTATAGATTACGATGTTGAAGTAATAATAAAAAATACTGAAACAGATTATTATGAGAGTATGTTTGTAAGACAGAATGCAATCACAATTTTTGAAACAATATCAAAGAACAGTGAGTTTTCAGAATCTTTGAAGAATGTTTTTAAAAGACATGTGAAGGTAAATGAAAATTATTATATCAATGTAATGGGGGAGGTAACGAACAGTATACTGAATGAACTCAGTCTGGATGATTTGATAGAAAGGCTGATGAAGGTGGAGTATAACACTGATTCAAATACTCCTGATACTTACTGTCTAAGCCGTCTCATTTACATTAATAAAATTATATATGAAACAAGGGAGGGAAATATGGAAAAAACACCGGAGTTTAAAGGCTCAAGTGCAGCCGCATCACAGGTAGTACAATATTTTATTACAAACAGGCAGGAAAATAAAATCAAAGGTTATCAGCAGAGACTTGCAAACACATTGATTTCAAAAGATTATGGTCGCTTTATTGAAATAATGTTACAGTTGTCATCATATACAGAGGTACCTTTCGTATTTATGCATAAGCTGATACAGGACTTTGAGGCAAACAAAAATTTGGCATATAATTTTATAAATTCGCTTATTGTAAGCAGTAAAAGAAAAGATGATACTCAAGAGGGAGGAAAGAGTAATGAAAAATAAGGCTTTAACTTTAACAGTGGTAGCAAGTATGACTTCAAACTATGGAGAGGGACTTGGAAATGTAGGAAGTGTTCAGAAGGTATATAAGAACGGCAAGGCTTATGCTATTCGTTCAAGAGAAAGTATGAAAAATGCCATAATGGTACAGAGCGGTCTTTATGATGATTTAAAAGTGGAGCAGGATGGAAAAGTAGATCAAAAGGCTGTGTCAAAGGATATAAATGTGGCAAATAACAGAGCCTTGGAGGGCGGTTATATGAGTACCATAGGTGACAGAAAGATTAGAAGAAGTTCTTTTTATCTTACAGATGCCATTTCATTTTATCCGTTTGTAAATGAGACAAGATTCCATAATAATCTGTATCTGGCACAGACATTTGCTAAAGAGAACGGTATAAACATTCAGGAAAAAGCTGCAAATGCAGGGCTTATGCCTTATCAATATGAATATGACAAGTCTTTAAAAAGATACAGTATAACCATTGATTTGGATAAGGTAGGAATTGATGAAAACTATGATACCAAGGCTGAAAAGTCAGAGAGGGCATATAGGGTAAAGGCTCTCCTTAATGCGATAAAAAATCTTTCTATGGTTGTTAGAGGAAATATGGACAATGCGGAGCCGATATTTGTAGTAGGCGGTATAGGAGATAAAAAGACTCACTATTTTGAAAATGTGGTTCATATAGAAGCAAACAAACTGAAGATAGAAGAAGATTTAAAAGCTAAGCTTAAAGAGGGATACAGAGCTGCTTTGTTAAAAGGCTACAACTTCGAAAATGAGAATGAAATAGAAGCCGAACTTAATGCAGGTGCTGTAGATGAATTCTTTGCAAACTTGAGCAAAGAGGTGGATGAATATTATGAAAGCATTGAGAATTAAACTTAGACAAAATCAAGCTTCATATACCAGAGAGGAAACAGTCAACAATCGCATGACCTATCCGCTTCCTTCGTTTTCAACAATTATAGGGGCTTTGCATAATGCCTGCGGTTATACATCCTACCATGATATGAAAGTAAGTGTGCAGGGAAAGTATAGAAATATGCAAAGGGAGCTTTATGTAAATCATGCACTGCTTAACAATCTGGAAGATGACAGAAGTATACTCATATATAATCATAATCCGGATGCATTAAATACAGGATTTATTAAAGTTGCAGAAGCTTTAAAATCTCAGGGCAACAGCTTCAAAGACAAAAAGACTATACAGATATTTGATGAAGATAAGCTGGAAGAGTATATAAGTATAAAAAATATTGCAGTTGAACTGAAAACTGAGGCCAAAAAGCAAATTGATGATAAAGAGAAGGCATGGAAGGAAGAAAAAAAGCTTATAAAGGATAGGCTAAGTAAATTTGAAGCAAAATCTGATGAAGCCCTGGAGCTTAAAAAAGCTATGGATGAAAAAGACTCAGAAATAAAGACGCTGAAAGCTGATTATAAGAAAGAGTTTTTTCAAAAAGTAGATGAGCCTTTAAGCCATTTTAAGACCTTGACTAAAAGCGTGCAGACTCAGGAAGTGCTATATGATGTTGAACTGGTTATTCATATAAGTGCCGAGGAAGAGGTATTGAAGGATATACTTGAAAATCAAAACAATTTTGTTTCGCTTGGTAGAAGTGAGGACTTTATAGAACTTTTGGAAATGAAGGAAGTTGAACTTAGCCAAGGTATAGATGGTGAGTATGAATTATCTGACGGATATTCCATGTATGTAAATATTGACTGTATAAACATAGATGATCCTGAAGAAGGGGATTACTTCCTTGCAAGAGAAGGTACAAAAAAGCCTGCAAAGGGTACTATATACTATGTGTCAAAGGACTATAAAATAGTAGGAAAAAAACGGGTATTTAATAAAATACCCTGTCTCTTTTCTTCAATTATAGGAATCGGGGGAGATACAAAAAATTATATATATGATCCTGACGGAAAGTATATAGTAAATTTAAATTAAAATTAAAATGTTTACTCATAGTTGTAAGTGGATTTAATTCATTTATTCTGATATTTGGACTTAAGCTTAAATGAATATAATAAGCTTAAGTCCATTTTTAAACACAAAAAGGGAGGTATGAGATGGAAATAAAGGATGAACTGGCGGAGATTTATAAAAAATATAAGGCAAAAGAAAATGAGACAATTTATGAACATACAAACAATCTGCTTTTAAAACTTGAAGAATTAAAAGGTATAGTTGATATGGAGGATATTGATTTAATTACAGAGGCTTGTATATTCCATGATTTTGCAAAAGTAAATCCGTTATTTCAGCGAAGACTTGAGTCGGGGAAAAAGATGGATGAGAACAAAGAGATAGGACATAATATTCTTTCTTTTTATATGGCAAAGAACTATCTTGAAGAATATAGCAAAGAAGATAGGAATATAATTCTATACGCTATATTAAATCATCATAATTATGTTGATAATTTTGAGACTGTAGATAAAAAACAGGATTTGATAAGTGCTAATTTAAAATCCATATCCACTGAAGTATTTAAAGACGATGAGATAGATTTTTTTAAAAATATAGGCTTAAGGGAATTGGCTGTAATTAGAAAACTTAGAACTAATCCTTCAAAAAAATCAATACTTGTAAAATGTTTTTTACATAAATGTGATTATGCGGCAAGTGCACATAGTAAAATTGATATGCCGAATATACATTTGGAAAGCAGATTGGAAAAGCTGAAAGATGAATTTGTCGGTAAGGGATTTTCAGACGGTTGGAATGAGATGCAGAGATTTGCAAAAGAGAATACAGACAGTAATTTAATACTGATAGGTTCTACCGGACTTGGAAAAACAGAGGCTTCTCTTTTGTGGATAGGGAATAATAAAGGTTTTTATGTGCTTCCGTTAAAAACTGCAATAAATGCAATGTATAGAAGAATTAGGAATACTTTATATAAAGATGATTATGCAGAAAATCTTGGGTTGCTTCATGGTGAGCTTGAAAATATATATTTAGAAGACGAAAGTCCTGCTACAGTAAGCAGTGAAACTGAAGAAAGCATGAAGTTTTGGGAGTATTATGGACTTACCCGTGCTATGTCACTGCCGGTAACAATAACTACTCCGGATCAGGTATTCAGATTTGCTTTTAAATATTGTTCCTATGAATTACAGCTTGCTACTTACAGCTATTCAAAAATGGTTATAGATGAGATACAGGCATACTCACCCGATATATTGGCGACCCTTATATATTCTTTACAACTTATAGATATGGTGGGAGGTAAGTTTGCAATTACTACAGCGACATTGCCGCCTTTTATAAAATATTTGTTACAAGAGGGTATAGATAAAAAAATAGAATATAAAGAAAAAAAGCCCTTTTATAATGACAAGATAAGACATAGAGTAAGCCTAAGAAACAGCACTATCAATATAGATGATATCAAAGACTTTATAGAGGATAAATATTATCAGGAGAGTATGAAACTTTTGGTTGTGGTAAATACGGTAAGAAAAGCACAAAGTATTTACAGAGAACTTAAGTCATGGCTTGATGAAAATGATATTGAGATAGAAATGAACTTGCTACATTCAAAATTTACAGTACAGCATCGAAGTGAAAAAGAGGATGCTATATTGAAGGATGGTGAAAGCAAATGTAAAAAAAGAGTTCTTTGGATTTCCACACAGGTAGTTGAAGCGAGTCTTGATATCGACTTTGACTATTTATTTACAGAATTATCTGACTTGAGCTCTCTATTACAAAGGCTTGGAAGATGTAACAGAAAGGGATTAAAGTCTGTAGATGAATTTAATTCGTATGTATATCTTGATATAGATGAAAATTTGCTTATAAAGTACAGTGATAATAATGCATATACCTCAGGTGGAATTATATATAAATCCTTGTATGAACTCAGTAAGGCGGCATTACTTGAATGGGAAACTGAAAATAATACCGGGCTATTTTCCGAAGCGGATAAAAACAAGCTGATTGAGAATTATTTTACTAAGAAAAAGATAGAGGAATATGATAAGACGTATAGCAGTATTTTTACCGAATATCTTAGAGAATATAAAAGAATGTATAAGCATCTTGTGGATATAATACCTGACTCAAAGAAAATTAATGAAGTAACCAAGGAGTTTAGAAATATAATCAGCAGAAGAGTTATTCCGCAGTCAATATATGAAGATAAACAGGAGAATATTATTGGAATAATTGATGAAATTGAAGAAAAAAGAAAACTTATAGGAAGGACAAAAAGTACACAGGAAAAACAGAAACTAAGAGTAGATATACTTCGCTTAAAGAACGAGTTTAGAAAGTTCACATTAAACATAAGTTTAAAGGAACTGGACAATGATAAAGACTATTGTGTGGTGGATAATGAGAAAATTATTATTTCCACACGAGTTTATAATAAAGAGTATGGGATAATAAAAGAAAAAGAGGGCAGTGGCAGTATATTTTTATGATGTATGAAAAAATCACAGGAGTAATGATATATTATTATTTTGTATGCAGAAGAAAGCTTTGGCTGTTTCATAATGATATATCTATGGAAGATGAGAATGAGCTTGTACAGATAGGAAAATTTATAGATAGTAATTCATACTCATCTGAACGAAAGCATATAATGATAAATGAGGAGATAAATATAGATTTTGCAGAGAGTTCAGGGGTAATTCATGAAATCAAGAAAAGTAGGAAAATCGAAGATGCGTCTGTTTGGCAACTTAAGTATTATTTATATTATTTAAAGCAATACGGTGTGGAAAATATTGAGGCAAAGCTTGATTATCCGCTGTTAAAAAAGACTGTAGATGTTAGTCTTACAGAACAGGATGAAGAAAAGCTTGAGCAGATACTTGAGAATATCAAGGTGATAATTAAATCGGACTATATACCTGAATGCTTAAACAACAATATATGTAAGAAATGTGCATACTTTGATTTGTGCATGATATAGGAAAGAGGGGGAAATGAAAAACAGTCTATATATTTATCAAAACGGTGAGTTAAGTCGAAAAGACAACACATTGAGGTTTACCGGTGAGGAAGGTGCAAAAAAGGATATACCTGTTAACAGTATTTCAGAGATTTATTTTTTCGGTGAAGATACAGTCAATACCAAGCTCATCACTTTTTTGGCACAGAATAATATAATGGTGCATTTTTTTAATTATTATGATTTTTATGTGTCAAGTCTTGTACCGAGAGAAATGAAAGTCTCCGGAAAGCTGTTGGTAAAACAGGTTGAATATTATACGGATAAAGAAAAAAGAATTGAACTTGCAAAAGAGTTTGTAAAATCAGCAGGTAATAATATCTATAGAAATCTTCGCTACTATAACGGCCGCGGTAAAGATGTAAAGGATGCAATGAATGAGATAACATATTTGCTGAAAGAAGTAGACGGTTGTGACAATATACAGCAGCTGATGGGAGTTGAAGGTAATATTCATAAAGTCTATTACAGCAAATGGAATGTAATCATAGATCAGGAAACGGATTTTACTACTAGGGTTAAGCGACCGCCTGATAATATGGTAAATACTCTGATTTCATATATAAACAGTCTGGTGTATACGACAGTACTGGGAGAAATATATAAGACACAATTGAATCCTACAATAAGCTATTTACACGAGCCGGGAGTGAGCAGATTTTCACTAAGCCTTGACATTGCTGAAATATTTAAACCGCTTATTGCAGACAGATTGATTTTTTCTTTATTAAATAAAAATCAAATAAAAGAAAAACATTTCTCGAAGGGACTTGATTACCTGCATTTATCAGAACAGGGTTCTAAAATAATATTGGCGGAGTACGATAAGAGACTGAAACAGACCATAATGCATAAGGAACTTGGTAGAGAAGTCAGTTACAGATACTTAATAAGACTTGAATGTTATAAGATGATAAAACATCTGTATGATGAGAAAAAATATGATGCTTTTGTAATGTGGTGGTAATTATGTATGTAATACTTGTATACGATATATGTAAAGAGGGAAACGGACAAAAAAGATGGAACAGGGTATTTAAGTTATGTAAGCAGAATCTTGTACATATACAAAAATCTGTTTTTGAAGGAGAAATATCCGATGCAGACTTATTTAAGCTTGAAGGATCAATTGAAAAGGAAATAGATAAAAGTACAGACTCTGTAATCATATTTAAAAGCAGAAATGAAAGATGGCTTGATAAAAACGTAATTGGATTGCAGCAGGATGATCCGTTTATGATATGACATTATCTTTGCAGTCTTGAAATAACTATATAAAATACGTTGTCGACCTACGATAGCTATAAAATATTGGTAGGTCGACAAATGGTATAGATAAAGGCTTGGATGGACTAAAAAGGGATAAATTATAAAAATATCGTCATTGTCGGAATCATTTATTTATCGGTCGACAAAAAAGTACTTTTCAAGCGGCATAAATAGGTGGTATGATATGGAAGGATTTGAATAGAACCAGATTGGAATGTAAAGGTTAATCTGCATGTGTATCAAATTGTATTGATTATATTTGAATAGAACCAGATTGGAATGTAAAGATAGAAGAGATTACAGAAGCTGTGATTGCTTCATAATTTGAATAGAACCAGATTGGAATGTAAAGATTTTTGATATGCAATACATCTTCTTGTCTGAATACATTTGAATAGAACCAGATTGGAATGTAAAGTATAGTTCAGCATATATTTTCATCTTCAACATTACTATTTGAATAGAACCAGATTGGAATGTAAAGCATATGACTTGCTGCCATCCGAATTTATGACGGCCATTTGAATAGAACCAGATTGGAATGTAAAGGGAGCAGGTGCAGGAGCCGGCGGCGGAGCAAGTGCAGATTTGAATAGAACCAGATTGGAATGTAAAGCCTCGGTGAAACTCTTCTTGAATCTCTTTCTTCCCGATTTGAATAGAACCAGATTGGAATGTAAAGACAATCCCAGCCGTCTCTTTCATTTCTTGCATATAATTTGAATAGAACCAGATTGGAATGTAAAGTAGATTGTATTAACATTGAATCTAACATCAACCTCTATTTGAATAGAACCAGATTGGAATGTAAAGTTTATTAAAAACTTTGCATCACCACTCTCATCCAGATTTGAATAGAACCAGATTGGAATGTAAAGTTTGAACAATTCTACCCTAGAACATCTAATTGCATTTAATTTGAATAGAACCAGATTGGAATGTAAAGGTCAAGAATGCTTGATGGTGCTTTAGTTATTGTAAATTTGAATAGAACCAGATTGGAATGTAAAGTGAATTTCTTACATTTGATATCGGTGGTAGAGGCTTCATTTGAATAGAACCAGATTGGAATGTAAAGTCAACAAAGACCACTACTTGTATACAGAATACTGCATTTGAATAGAACCAGATTGGAATGTAAAGTGATAAAGGTATTAGATTGTCTTCTACGTAAAAGAATTTGAATAGAACCAGATTGGAATGTAAAGCTACTTGTATACAGAATACTGCAGGAATGCTTTATGTATTTGAATAGAACCAGATTGGAATGTAAAGCTGTATCTTCCTCTTTCGTCTCTACTTGCCTGTCCTATTTGAATAGAACCAGATTGGAATGTAAAGAGCTTGTCAGCAATATCGCTAAAACTTGCGCCTTTCATTTGAATAGAACCAGATTGGAATGTAAAGCTTGAATTATTAGATGAGATTTTGGCCAACGTAAAATTTGAATAGAACCAGATTGGAATGTAAAGATTCTGCCGTTTGAAGACGATTACCCACAAAAACTTCATTTGAATAGAACCAGATTGGAATGTAAAGTAAGCACATTCATAGCTGTATGAATATCCCCGGCATTATTTGAATAGAACCAGATTGGAATATAAAACTTAACACTGTGCTTTAGGTAGTGAATATACTACTTGACTTAATTATAGGAGGACAAATATTGAAGTGGATAAAAAAACCTTGAATCTATTATTGACAAAAACACTCCGGGCATTTGTCCTTTTTGCAATAGTATAAATACGGATTATTCAATGCATGTAATAGATGACAAGACAAATATGGGGTACGTAGTTATATGGTGTAATAATTGTAAAAGTGCATTTCATATATCGAGGATAAAAGTATCTCCCAATATGAAAAGCACTTTGGTTCCGGAAGGATTAAAGTATTAAGTAACATTAGTAGTTTATATTTAGTTTTAACGGAATTAAACATGTAATTAATAAAAAGATAGTATAAGAATCTATGTGTTATATGTTAGGAGCGATTATATGAAAACATATTATATATGGATAGCTACATTCGAAGAGAATGACTTTGAACAGTATTGGGATAATGAGCTATATGAAAATAAATTAAAACTTTTCAAAGAGGGGCTTGGAGCTAAACCTGATAGTGGACTAAAATGTGGATTTTGCAAGGAAACGGGATTGGAAGAACTTGATGAAAAGGACTTTTGGTTTTGTTTTAGGGCTTCTTTATGTAATGTACGTGAGCTTGCAAAAGATTATATCTCTGATGTGAATAAATTTGAGAGGGTGTGTAATGCAAAAGGAATTGTAGAAGGAAATGTTATTTGGGGAGTGTCTGTTAAAGATTTCCCTGATTTAGATCCGAAAGTTTGCAGTATGCATTATATTGATAAATTTGAAGTGTAAAGTTTTATTAAGTTCCTTTGTTTTGCCCCTTCTAATGTGTTAATATATCAAAAAACTAAATCAGGTATATGGGAGATATTTATGTACAAAATATTTGTATATGGGACTTTGAAATCTGAATATCTGCAAAATAAGCTTTTGGGGCATACATTAGAGTCATATGATGCCAAGCTTGAGGGTTATTCTATAAATACAGGTGAGAAGTATTTTAATGTAATTCCAAACGATGGCGGATGTGTTAAGGGTAAGGTCTTACTTGTAAGTGAAAAGGACATACTTTATATAGACCAATGGGAATCTGTTCCTATGTATATGAAGGACAAAGTGAAGGCACATTCAAAATATGGTTATGAGGATGTTTATATCTATATAAAGAAAGATAAAGAAGACAAGATATGTTTGCAGGATGATGTCTTGAATATGAGCAACAATGAAAATCTTGAAGCCACAATTGATGAGTTTGCAGGTACAAGAGATACGGAGTTTCCGGTATGTGACATATATCTGAATTATCATATAGATTTAAGTGCAGGTATTTTGAATGATTCTAAGAAAAGTCATGATGTAATTACTGAGCAGGTAAAGGGCAAAGAGGTTTCATTCATAGGATATGAGGATTTGTATTATGAAAATTTTGGGCAGCAGGTTTCACTTTATTATACGGAGGATAATGAAAAGGCTACTTTGACTGTGATTATTCCTGTTTCTGCCTGTAATCCTGTAAGGCTTTGTGAAAAAGCTTTTTGTGGAAAACTTAAAACTAAAGGCAAAGATTTTGCAGATTACATTTATTCAAAATATAATATCAAAGTATTGAAAAAACCGAAGGTGATAATCTATTCGTCAGGTGAAATTGATAAGTCCAAAAGGGTTGAGATTTTATCTGCCGGAGAAAGTGATTTTAAAAGTGATAAGATTATAGAAGCGGCGGATACGGATATATCAAGAAGTGAAGATGTTAAAGTATATGCCTTTAATAATGTGAGAATATATATACCGAAGAGCTTTGAGCCTTGCTATATGGACAGATTGAATTCTTTGTTGTCATGTAAAAAAGAACTGCCACATTTGATGTGACAGTCCTTTTTATAGAAACTATTTTTTAAACAGTTTTGCAAAGAAGCCTTTTTTCTTAGGCTCAGGCTTTATCAATTTTCCGCCTTTGACACTCTTTATATCCGAGATATAGATACCGCTTACTACAGCCTTTACTTCTGTCTTTAGAGGTATCATGGCAAATACTTTTTCATCCGCCATGAGTGTCATTATTCTTGGTCCTACCTTGGCCTTTACTATGGGGACTTTCGTCCATTTCAGATACCAAGGCGTCTGCTCATATACAATCTTAGGCAGACCTGATTCTTTTATTTTCAGTTTCTTTTTATCTATAATAAGCATCGAAACCGTTTGTTTGGCAGCTTCCATAGCTGCCTGTGACTCTACCTGCTTTGTCTCCATTTTTCTTCCGAAAAAATAGAGGGCAACTAAGGCAGCAAGTAATATAACGAGTATGACAATAAGAATTGTCAAAAATGTTCTCACTTTTAATTCCTCCAAAAATAAAAATTGTGAAGTATCACTGACGACAATTATATCAAAATCTTAACAATTTATCAACAAATTCTCAATATGATACCGATAAGTCTAATTTAAGTTTGAAGATAATGTGATATAATAGCCTCATAATATTTTTTAGGAGGCTATATGAGAAAGATACTTATTGTTATAGATATGCAAAATGATTTTATTGACGGAAGTCTGGGTACTAAGGAAGCTGTAGATATAGTAGAAAATGTTAAGAAAAAAATCCTTACATATGATAGACGGGATGTGTTTGCAACTATGGATACGCATAAGGAAAACTACCTTGATACTCAGGAAGGTAAAAATCTTCCCGTATCACATTGTATAGAAAATACTGAGGGTTGGGAGCTGAATAATGAGATAGCAGGGCTTATATATCCTGAGAATGTATTTAAGAAGCCGACTTTTGGAAGTGTGGAGCTTGCTAAAAAGATAAGCGAGATAGCTAAAGAGGGAGAGATTGAAATAGAGTTGGTCGGACTTTGTACAGATATATGTGTGGTTTCCAATGCTCTGCTTTTGAAGGCGTTTTTACCTGAGATAAAGATAAGTGTAGATTCCGCATGCTGTGCCGGTGTGACTGTAGAAAAGCATAATGCCGCGCTTGAGACTTTAAGAAGTTGCCAAGTGAGTATAGAATAATATTTCATATTGATTAAAAGTCTTACATACAAGTTTTGCTTGTTTGTAGGGCTTTTTTTGATTTCACAAATTGTTCACAGAATAACAGATTTTTTTAAGTTTCATTTCAGCTTGAGATTGTATCTTTAATGCATCAAAGGAAAACAAACCTTTAAAAAATGAAAAAGAGGTATACATATGAAGAAGAATATAAATAAAAAAAATAAGGCAATAGCTTTATCGCTTGCAGGAATGGGACTTATGTTAAGCCTTGGTGCTTGCAGTAATGTAGGAGCCAATGCGGCTACAGTAAGTGCAAATGTAAGTAATCAGGACACTAAGGGAAGTACCACAAATATAAGTGTGGACAATAACACTGTCAGTATAAATGGAGAAGGTGCAAGCAGTGAAGGCAATGTGATAACTGTAAGCAAAGCAGGCAATTATAATTTTACCGGTACTTTGGATGAGGGACAGATAATTGTAGATGCTGACGGTGATGTAAACTTTACTTTTAACAACTTCAGTATTTCATATTCCAAGGATGCTCCGATAGTGGCAAAGAAAGGAAACTTAAATATTGTATCGGCGGACGGTACTGACAATAAGGTAAGTGATAAGAGAGCTGCCAATACAGAGGATGAAAACGGTTCAAGTGAAAGCTCAAAGAAGGCATATGACGCGGCCATCTATGGCGAAGCAGATATAAATCTTAGCGGAAGCGGCAAGCTTACTGTAGAAGGAGGCTATGAGGACGGAATACACAGTAAGTCAAACTTGAGTGTTGATAGTGGAAATTATTCAGTTACGGCTTCACACCACGGACTAAACGGAAAGACAACCTTGGTGGTTAAGAACGGTACTTTTGATGTTACTACTGTAGAGGATGCATTCCACTCAAAGGGCGATGTTACTGTAGAAAACGGTGAAATAAATATAAACGCAGGTGATGATGCGGTACATGCTGACAATACACTTACCGTCAAGGACGGAAAGATAAATGTTGCAGCTTCCAATGAGGGACTTGAAGGCATCACTGTAAATATTGAAGGCGGAGACATTACAGTCAATTCAAGCGATGACGGTGTGAATGCGGCAGGTGATACTGAGGACGGATCGCAGGCAAGCTACGCTATAAACATTTCAGGCGGTAACTTAAAGGTGGTACCGGGCGGTGACGGTATAGATTCAAACGGTGATCTGAATATCTCAGGAGGAAATATATTTATAGACGGTCCGTCTGACGGTGGTAATGCACCTGTTGACTATGACGGAACCGCCACTATAACAGGCGGAAGCATACTTGCTACCGGAAACTCAGGGATGTTTGAGGGCTTTAACGGCAACGGCTCAACTCAGTCAAGTATTATATATTATCTTGACAGCAATGTTACACCGGGAAGTGCCATTAAGCTTACTGATGAATCGGGTAATGAGATATTCTCTTCGGCAGAGCAGACTCAGAGCTACAATGCGGTACTTTATAGCAGTGATAAGCTTGAGAGCGGAAAGAAATATGAGATAAGTGTCGGTGACAGTAAGGAGTCTGTAACATTGGAGAACGGATCCAATACTGTCGGAAACCGTCAGGGCGGAATGGGCCAGCCACCACAAGGAGGAAACTTCGGAGGTAGTCAGGGCGGAGGTAACGGAGAGCGCCAGGGTCAGCCACCGCAGATGAACGGAAACGGTAGAGAACAGGGCGGAATGGGTCAGCCGCCACAGGGAGAAAACTTTGGAGGTCCGCAGGGCGGAAATAACGGAGGCAGTCAAGGTCAGCCACCACAGATGAACGGAAACGACAGAGAGCAGGGCGGAATGGGTCAGCCGCCGCAGGGTGGAAACTTCGGAGGTAGTCAGGGCGGAGGTAACGGAGAGCGCCAGGGTCAGCCGCCACAGGGAGGTCAGAAGCCGGATCAGGCACATATTGATGACAGCCAAGCCGGTAAAAACAAAGGTGATTCAAAGAAGAAAAAGAACAAACAAAAGAATAATAAAAATACTGAGAACAAATCAGGAAAGGAGCAATAATGAGAAGATTCGCCCTAATACCGGCGTATAAGCCAAATGAAAATTTGATATATTTTGTACAGTCCTTGGAAAAAAGAGGAATAGAGGTAGTAGTGGTGGATGACGGCTCAGGGGAAGAATATCTTCCCCTCTTTTCACAACTTGGAAAAAACAGCAATGCAAAGATCATAAGGTTTTATATAAATCAGGGAAAGGGTGCGGCACTGAAAGAAGGGCTTTCATATCTGAACAATATTGAAGGCGATTTTACAGTGATCACATTAGATGCAGACGGCCAACATTCACTAAAGGATGCGATATATTTGCTTGAAAAAGCCGCTACAATTGAAGATGTTTTGATACTTGGTTCAAGGGAGCAGTCAAAGGACTCACCTCTTCGATCAAGAATAGGAAATTATATTACAAAAAAAGTATTCTATTTTTCTACAGGAGTGGATATAGAGGATACTCAAACAGGTATGAGAGCATTCAAAAAAAGTCTTATACCTAAGCTTTTGGAGATAAAAGGTGAGAGATATGAGTACGAGATGAATATGTTGCTTGAATTTGCTAAGGAGGGTATCAAGATGAAAGAATATCCTATTGAAACAATTTATATCAATGACAATGAAGAGAGCCACTTTGATACGGTGAAGGACTCTATAAGGATATACAGTCAGATTATAAAGTTTTGCACAAGTTCGTTGCTGTCATTTGGTATAGATTTTTTGATATACAGTATCAGCTTGATAATGTCGGGGAGTATATTATTTTCAAATGCTTTTGCCAGAATTATATCACTTCACTTTAATTTCTTTATGAATAAGAAGTTTGTATTTGAAGAGGGCAAAAGCAGCAAAACAAGCGGTAAGGAATACTTCAGTTATCTTTTGTTGGCGGCATTTATATTTGTTATGAATACATTGATACTTCGTGGAATAGTGGAAACATTTCATATAAATGCGATTATTGCAAAGATACTTACAGAGGTCATTTTATTTACATTATCATATTTGGTACAGAAAAAACTTGTATTCTCAAGAGAGAACAAAAAGGTGGCACAGATTGTTTAAAAGAATGGAGTAAGATATGAAAAAATTCAGTAAAAAAGGACTTGGAGTGCTGTACGGTGTACTTTTATTTTCATTCAGTACATATGCGCTTTTAGATACTTTTGTTATACCGCACCCTATACAGAGTGTGGAGATAAATGCAATAGCGGAGACTACAAGCACTTCAGGTATAAAAGAAAGCGTTGAGGCTGCAATACAGTCAAAGCTTGGTAATAATACGTATACAACGGTAGAAACCGACAGTTCTACGACTGCATCTAAAAATACT
This sequence comes from Lachnoanaerobaculum sp., assembly GCF_057250505.1. Classification (NCBI taxonomy): domain Bacteria; kingdom Bacillati; phylum Bacillota; class Clostridia; order Lachnospirales; family Lachnospiraceae; genus Lachnoanaerobaculum; species Lachnoanaerobaculum sp. Next base: position 124,677 of record NZ_DBHIEQ010000003.1, read on the forward strand.
GATACTGCAGTGGAAACTGCTGCAAGTGTTGTTGAGGGTGGAACAGTTATAGGTCAGTATTCTGACAGTAAAACAAGTATTACATTAAAACAGTACAGAGAGTACGACAGCAATATTTATGTGGCGGATGTGACTGTATCGGATGCCTCAGATTTAAAGACCGCTCTTGCAAACAATACATACGGAAGAAATATCACAGATACAACTTCAGATATGGCGGAAAATAATAATGCCGTTTTGGCAATCAACGGTGACTATTACGGTGCAAGACAGAGCGGATATGTTATAAGAAACGGAAAACTTTACCGTGATACTTCAGGAAACAGGGACGCTTTGGTAATACAAAAAAACGGTGAGTTTAAGTTTGTTTCCGAAAGTGAGACAAGTGCAAGCGAGCTTTTACAAGACGGGGCATTACAGGTGTTTTCATTAGGTCCGGTGCTTTTAAATAACGGTGAGATTTCAGTAGGCAAAAATGACGAGGTGGGTATGGCAATGGCAAGCAATCCGAGAACAGCTATAGGATACCTTGGAAACAATCACTATGTATTTGTGGTATCTGACGGAAGAACAAGTGAGAGTGCAGGATTAAGTCTTTATGAACTTGCAAGCTTTATGAAAGAACTGGGTGTAAAGGATGCTTACAACTTGGACGGCGGCGGTTCTTCCACTATGGTATTTAAGGGAGAGATTATAAACAATCCTACCACAAGCGGACGCTCCGGTGAGGAAAGAGCGGTCAGCGATATAGTAGATATAGGAGGTGAAAGCTGATGAAGAAATCATTTATATACCTTGGAATCTCGGCATTTGTATTTATCTTTTCACAAGTGTATGAGCATTTCTCACACGGAGTCTATTCAGGCTTTATGATATATGCGTTTTTGATACCTTTATTAGGGCTTTTTGTACCAAGTATTTTAAACAGATTTATATTGAAAAGAGAGATTCCCGACATGGCCAAGCTGTCATTAAAATGCGGTATAGCAACACTTACTGTAGGTTCAATATATAAGGGAGTCCTTGAAATATACGGTACAAGTACAAATTTTGAGATAATTTATCTGACAGTCGGATTGGTGCTTTGTATACTTGCAGGTGTACTGATGACAATAAAGACCGATATAAAAGTGGAGGGGTAGCGCCCCTCCTTTATTTTTAATGAAAATACACATTAAAACATATCTTTTTATTCTCACTCTTTACCTTGATTTCACCTTTGTGCATGGCGACTATTTCCTTTGCAATGGGAAGTCCCAGACCGTAGCCGGCGCTTGAGTGGGATTCATCAAGTCTGTAAAATCTTTTGAATATATTTTGGGTATCTTCTTTTGAAAGCTCTTTTGAAATGTCGTTTTCCACAGAGAGAATGACATTATTTTTTTGTTTGCAGAGTGTAAGGCTTGTATGAGATACGGAGTACTTTAGGGCATTTTCCAAAAGTATTGATATAAGGTCCTTCAGCTTTTTGGCATCTCCGATTATGGAGATATTATCAGCTATAGTGTAATCAAGGGACTTTGAATCTTCGAAAAATAAGGGTTCAAAATACATACATTCATTGTCTGTAAGCTTTGAAAGTTCTACAGGTTGCATCTGTTCTTTTCTGTCCTGCCAGTTTTCAAGTCTGCCGAGGTTTAAAAGGTCCTCGGTCAGGTGCTTCATTCTTGTACTCATCTCATCAATGCCGTAAATATTTTTCCGAATCAGATCAATACTTTGAGTACCGAAATTCTCTTTTGAAAGAAGCTTTTTAAGATTGCCGATATTATTTATAATGACTGTCAGCGGAGTTTTAAGCTCATGTGACGCATCCGAGATAAACTGACGCTGTGAGATAATTGCATCACTTACAGGACGAATACTCTTTTTCACAAAATACCTTGAAAAAAGTATTATGATTGCAGACAGTATAAAGAATAAAGCTGTAAGTAAAACAGACAGTCTTTGTAAGCTTTTTATCTCATTGCTAAAGTCTGTGACTGCAATACGATACAGTGTATGACCTGTAAAGTTTGAGTCACCGGGGTTGTTGCCTTCATCCTTTGAGTGATTTGCATCATCCTCAAAATTATCAGGCGGAGTATCCTTTTTACAAAGATAAGCAATCTTACCGCCGTTTATTGAAGAAAAAAGTTTTTCATCCTCATTTATCTTAGACCTGTCTCTTAT
>NZ_DBHIEQ010000003.1:126858-147656 GCF_057250505.1 Lachnoanaerobaculum sp.
ATCTTAGACATTGCGTCTTTTGCTATTTTTGACTTGGTATCGGAATCCAAGAAAAAATCAGAGCCTTTGCTGTCAATCACTTCAGAATCGGAGTTTACAAGCATCATAAAAACAGGGTATGAACCTGATGAATTGTAGTCATGTATCGGTGAATTGATAGCGGTGGTAAGGGCGGTCTTAAGGCTGCTGTACAGAGTGTATCTGTTGAATAGGAAAGGGAAGATAAGTAAAAACAGCAGTAAAAATATACTGACGGATGACAAAAGCAAGGTAAGTCTTCTTTGTAATTTTTTAATCATCTTTACATTTCTCCAAGTGGTAACCGAGTCCTCTGCTTGCCACTATCGAAATATCCGAGGAGAGGCTTTTTAATTTTTTTCTGAGGAAACCTATATAAACTTCAACATTATTTTCCGTAGCGTCACTGTCATATCCCCAAATCTTTTCCAAGAAAAAGTTCTTTGAGATATTGTTCTTACCCTCCTTTAAAAGAAGTCTCATCATCTGAAACTCTTTGGATGAAAGTCTGATCGAGTTTTCGCCTGAGATAAGCTCACCCGAGTCAAGGTCAAGTACGGTATCGCCGAAACTTATCTGGTTGACTTCTTTTCCCTGTCTGCGAAGCAGTGCATTGACACAGGCTAGGAGTTCCCTTCTGTCAAAAGGTTTTGTAAGATAGTAGTCGGCACCTGAATCAAGACCTTCCACTCTGTCAAGGATATCCGACTTTGCTGTCAGCATAAGTATAGGTACACCGTTTTTTTGTGCCCTAAGTGTTTTGGCTACCTGAAAGCCGTTCAGTTTCGGCAGCATTATATCAAGTATGAGCAGATCAAAATGTGAGCTTTTTGCAAACTCAAGTCCTTCCAAGCCGTCATAGGCACAGACCACATCATGTCCTTCCAAGATTTCTTTAACAGATGAGGCAAGCAAGATCTCATCTTCAACAACTAAAATATTCATACACACTCCAAAAACAAGTATTAACTTGATTGTATAAACCTTATATCGCTGTGTCAAGAAAATAGATTTTACAGAGTAATTGATTTTAAATATATATGTATAATGCTGTAAATTATGACATTCTTAATTGATAACTATAAAAATATGTGGGATAATAAGGGAAGACTAAGAATAGGAGACAGGGTATGCAGGATAATAAAGAGTGGAATAATATCAGAGATAATGTTGTAGATGTTTTTGATGAAAATAATACCTTTAATCAGGCCAAGGAGTTTTCCAATAAGGCCTTGGATATATTAAGGCGAGTCGGTAATCCGATACAGTACAATAAGAATGTGAATGTAAATACGGTTCCGAAAAAAGTAAAAGAAAATAAGAAGACATACCTAAAGGCGAACAGAGGAGATTTGCTGATAAGGATTTTTTTCGGTATACCGATAATGATAATTTTTGCTATACCGATGTTTGTCACGGCTTTGACGGTACTTCCGTTTTCTCTTAAGATATGGCTTATTATAATGGTTGCATTGGCTCCTTTTTTTGCAGTGGGAGCGTTACTTGCAATACCGGCACTATCAAATCTGAAGCTTGTAGACGAGGCTGAAAAATATTATCGTATAATGAATGACAAGCTTTATATGAATATAGACGATATCGCCATGTTTGCAAACGAAAGCAGAGATAATGTAGAGAGGAATTTGCGAAAGCTGATTGAGAGAAGGAATTTTCCGCAGGGACATATAGATGCAAGCGGTCAGTGCTTTATGTTAAATAATGAGGTATATAAAGAGTATTTGGCACTTGAAGACCAGAGAAGAAGTCAGCAGGTAATAGAGGATAAGAATATATCGGAGGGAAGTATAATACCTGAGGGCAGACAGTATGTACTTTCTATCAAAGAGATGCACCTTGGAATCAAATCCGAGCCTATGTCATCCAAGCTTACAAAGCTTGAGACTGTGCTGGTTGCAATATTTGACAGGGTGGAAAAGGAGCCTGACGAGTTAAAGAAACTTGATAAGTTGATGAGGTATTATCTGCCTACTACAATAAAGCTTATAAAGACTTATTCCGATTTCGACAATGTGATTTCACCTGATGAGGAAATATTAAGTACTAAAAAAGAGATTGAATTGACAATTGATTCTATAAATGAAGCCTGCATGGAATTCCAGAACAGACTTTATAAGGATACTGCGTTTGATGCCGATACCGATGCGGCATTGCTTAAGACAATGTTGGCAAAAGAAGGTCTTATAGACGAAATGAAATAATGAGGTGTGACTATGAATGAGAATGATTTAAAAAAAGACGATATGAATTCACTTGATGATATGTTAAAAGAGGCTCCAAGCTTAAGCTTTGATATGCCTGAGGTAAAGCCTGAAGTTGTTGAGATAAAAGAAGAAAAGAAAAATGAAACACCTGAAGTCAAGCTCTCACCTGAGGAAGAAAAGATGGTGGAGGAGTTTGCGTCAAAGATAGATATATCCAATTCACAGGCGATACTTGCATATGGTGTGGGAAGTCAAAAAAAGATTGCGGACTTTTCTGAAAACGCACTTGAGAGAGTAAAGACAAAAGACCTCGGTGAGATAGGCGATATGCTTGCAGGAGTGGTCGGTGAAATCCGTTCACTTGAAACTGAGGAAGATGAAAAGGGGCTTTTCGGTTTCTTTAAGAAAACAAGCAATAAGCTGGCAAATCTTAAGGCAAAGTATGACAAGGTGGAAACCAATGTCAACAATATTGCAAAGGCGCTTGAGGACCATCAGGTGACTCTTATGAAGGATGTGCTGATGCTTGATAAGATGTATGAGTTAAATATGAACTACTACAAGGAATTGTCTATGTACATTTTGGCAGGAAAGAAAAGGCTTGAAAGGGCCAACAATGTGGAGTTGCCTGAGCTTATAAAAAAGGCCGATGAGAGCGGTCTGCCTGAGGATACACAAAAGGCGAAGGATTTCTCACAGATGATAAACCGCTTTGAAAAGAAGATATACGACCTCGAGCTTACAAAGACCGTATCACTTCAGATGGCACCTCAGATAAGACTTATCCAAAACAACGACTCTATGATGTCTGATAAGATACAGTCAACCATTGTAAACACCATTCCGCTTTGGAAGAATCAGATGGTAATCGCTATAGGATTAAAGCATTCAAACGATGCCGCCAAGGCACAAAAGGCTGTATCGGATATGACCAATGAGCTTCTAAAGAGAAATGCGGACGCCCTAAAGACTGCCACTATAGAGACCGCAAAGGAATCGGAGCGCGGTATAATTGATATTGAAACTCTTAAAAATACAAATAAGACTTTGATATCCACCTTTGATGAGGTTATAAAGATACAGGATGAGGGCAGACAAAAGAGAAAAGAAGCGGAAGCCGAGCTTAAAAACATAGAAAACGAGATGAGAACAAAGCTTCTTGAAATCAGTAACAGACAGGCAAACAGTAACAGATAGGAATAAAAATGAACAATTGGAGACAAAGATATCATATTGAACCGAAGAGCGGATGGTTGAACGACCCTAACGGGCTTTGCTTTTTTAAGGGATACTACCATGTGTTTTATCAGTATGCCTATGAAGCTGTAGGCGGAAATAAGTACTGGGCACATCTTAAATCAAAGGATTTGATAAATTGGGAGGAGGCGCCTTTGTTTTTATCTCCCGATAAGGAGTTTGATAAAAACGGAGCCTACTCAGGTTCCGCATTGGTAAAGGATGATATTATGCATATCTTCTATACCGGCAATGTAAAGCATAAGGGAGACTTTGACTATATAAATACTGGCAGAGAAAATAACACGGTCCATGCGGTGAGCAAAGACGGCGAGTGTGTGGATTCAAAGAATGTGATAATGTTTAATAAGGATTATCCTGACGGACTTACTTTGCATGTGAGAGACCCTAAGGTGTTTGAGTATGAAGGCAAATATTACATGGTACTCGGCGCAAGGACAAAAGAGGACAAGGGTGAGGTGCTTGTATATGAGTCTGAGGATTTGGACAGCTGGAATCATATCAGAACTTTTGAGACTATGGCAAAGTTCGGGTATATGTGGGAATGTCCGGATCTGTTTGAGATAAACGGGCAGTGGATTTTGATGGCTTGTCCGCAGGGGCTTGAGGGCGGAAAGTATGAATTCCAAAATATCTACTCATGCGGATATTTCATTATAGACGGTGATTTCAGAAAAAACGGCTATATTGTGGAGTATAAGGAAGCGGATTTGGGATTTGATTTTTATGCACCGCAGACCTTTACACATGAGGGAAGAAGACTTCTACTCGGATGGATGGGTATGCCTGATGCAAAGTATACAAACCCGACTGTCGAGTACGGATATCAGCACTGTATGAGCACATTCAGAGAGTTGGATTTTGACAATGATACTCTTATTATGAAGCCTGCAAAGGAATACGAATCTCTCAGAAAGCATTGCTTTGATTTTGATGAGGAGAATAAGTCTTACAGTGTAGGTGATGACAGAGCCTTTGACCTTGAGACCCAAAATTTCGGCGATAAGTTTGATATTGAAATTTTTGATACTCTAAAGCTTGATTTTGATTCCGGTAGAGGTGACTTTGAGCTGTCATTTATTGCGAACGGATACGGCAGAGATGCAAGATATATAAGAGTAAAAAAGATAGAAAATCTCAGACTTATGATTGATGCAAGTTCCGTAGAGGTGTTTGTAAATGACGGTAAGTATGTGATGTCAAACAGAATGTATCCAAGTGAGTATAAGGATATTAAAGTAAACGGCAATATCACAGGAAAGCTTTATAAGTTGGATGTTTAGGTTTTTTAAAAATAGAAAAGATAGTAATATGAAGTTGATAGTTGGATTGGGGAATCTGGGAAGAGAGTATGTAAACACCAGACATAATGCAGGCTTTTATGTGGTTGAAAAGCTTGCATATGAGCTTGGCGAGGATATAACCGAGAGAAAATATAAGGGACTGTTTGCAAAGGTAAGGATTGGAAATGAAAAAGCCATACTGCTTGAGCCGCAGACATATATGAATAACAGCGGTGAGTCCGTCAGAGCCTTTATGGACTACTTTAAGATAGAGGCAAAGGATGTAATAGTGGTGTATGACGATATAAATCTTGAACCCGGAAATTTGCGTATCAGGTTAAAGGGAAGTGCCGGAGGACACAACGGCATCAAGTCTTTGATTGCACATATGGGTACATCGGATTTCCCGAGAGTAAAGATGGGAGTAGGTGAAAAGCCTGCAAGAATGGACCTTGCAGACCATGTGCTGGGGCATTTTAATGCTGAGGATAAAAAGAAGCTTGATGAAGCCGCATCACATGCGATAGAGGCTATAAAGCTGATGGTGGACGGTCAGTATGATACGGCAATGAACAAATACAATGTAAAAAAGACTAAGTAAGGAAGTATATGAGTTTATTTGAAAATCCCTTAAAGAAACTTGCGGATTTTGAGTCTTTGGAAGAAAGTATAAAAAAAGAGAAGTTTCCTTTACAGGTTACCGATATTTCCGAGCCCGGAAAGGCACATTTGATTTCCGAGCTTATGAAGGATGACAGGTCTTGGAAACTGGTAATTACATATGATGAGGACAATGCGAGCAGGCTATATGAAGATATAGGCTGCTTTTTGGGCGAGGTCTATTTCTACCCTGCCAGAGACTTGCTTTTTTTCAATGCGGATATAAGATCTTTGCAGATAACTTCAAAAAGAGTTGAGGTGTGGAAGCATCTTAGAGAAGATAAATGCGGTGTGGTGGTTACTACAGTTGATGCGCTTATGGACAAACTTGAGGACTATCATAAGTTTTGTAATGCCACACTTGAGATAAAAAAAGAAGACAAAATTGACTTGGAAGAAATGTCAAAAAAGCTTACTGATATAGGATATGAGAGAAGCTTTGAGACAGACAATCCGGGACAGTTTTCAATAAGAGGCGGAATACTGGATATTTTTCCTCTGACTGAGGAAAATCCTGTAAGAATAGAGTTGTGGGATGACGAGATAGATGCTATGAAAAGCTTCGACCCTGCAAGTCAGAGGTCTATAGAGGAGCTTGAGTACGTTAATATTTATCCTGCAAAGGAAAGAGAAATCGGAGGAGAAGAATCTTTTCTCAGATATTTTGATTATAAAAATACTTTGATATATATTGACGAGCCTGCAAGGACAATGGACAAGGCAATAAGGACTGAGGAAGAATATAATCAGAGTGCGGCAGGCAGAATAGAATCGGGTCAGTACAATAAGGAGGATATCCCCGATATATTCGGTGCAAAGGAGGTATTCCATTTTTTGAATAAGTCTCCGGCCGTTGCTCTTACGGGGCTTGATAACAGGATAAAAGAACTTGAGGTGAAGTCTGTTTATTCCGTCTTTTCAAGAATGAGCGGTGTATATCATGAGGACTTTACAAATCTTGTGGACGACCTTAAAAGATACAAGTCCGACAAGACAAAGGTTGCACTTATCTGTGCATCAAAGACCAGAGCGAAGAGACTTTGTGACAGCTTTGTAAATGACTATGCGCTTGACGCTTTTTTTGCTGAGGAAAATTCTGACGTGAATATTGCTCCCGGTCAGATAGCGATATTTGTCGGAAATATACATTCAGGTTTTGAGTACCCTGCACTCAACTTTGCGGTGATTTCCGAAAGCGATATCTTTAAGGACAAAAAGAAGAAAAAGAAAAGAAACAAAGAGTATGAGGGAGACAGAGTAACCTCTCTAAGTGAGCTTTATATAGGAGATTATGTCGTACATGAGGACCATGGACTGGGAGTCTACAAGGGTATAGAAAAGATAGAAAGAGACGGCATTATAAAGGACTATGTAAAGATAGAGTATCAGGGCGGCGACAACTGCTTTGTACCGGTTTCAAAACTTAACAGAATCCAAAAGTACGGCGGCGCCGAGATAAAGAAACCTAAGTTAAATAAGCTTGGCGGCGTTGAGTGGTCAAAAACCAAAAACAAGGTAAAGACTGAAGTCGAGGAAATGGCAAAGGAACTTGTGACTTTGTATGCAAGCAGATTAAACGGCAAGGGAGTGGTATACGGTGAGGACACACTTTGGCAAAGAGAGTTCGAGGAGATGTTTGAGTATGAGGAGACATATGACCAGTTAAAGGCTATTGAAGATGCAAAGAGAGATCTTGAGACCGGAAAGATAATGGACAGGCTTGTATGTGGTGATGTGGGTTACGGTAAGACAGAGATTGCACTGAGGACCGCTTTTAAGGTAATACAGGAGGGCTATCAGGTATTATACCTTGTGCCTACCACTATTTTGGCAAGACAGCATTACAATACTTTTGTACAGAGAATGAAGGATTTTCCGGTAAAGATTGCGCTCTTATCAAGGTTTAATACCAAAAAGGAACAGACAAAGACTATAGAGGATCTTAACAAGGGGCTTGTGGATATAGTGATAGGTACTCACAGACTCTTATCAAAGGATGTGGTACCTAAAAAACTCGGACTTGTGATAGTGGATGAGGAGCAGCGATTCGGAGTAAAGCATAAGGAGAAGCTTAAGCAACTTTGTGAGAATGTAAATGTGCTGACACTTACGGCTACACCTATACCGAGAACATTACATATGTCACTTTCCGGTATCAGGGACTTGTCAGTGCTTGAGGAACCGCCTGTTGACAGAAAGCCTATCCAGACATATGTAATGGAGTACCATGATGAGACTGTTAAGGAGGCCATCAGAAGAGAGGTGGCCAGAGGAGGTCAGGTTTATTATCTTTATAACAGAGTCAACAATATAGAGGAAGTGGCGGCACATGTGAGGGCTTTGTTACCTGATATTGATGTTGAGTATGTGCACGGCAGAATGAATGAGAGAGAACTTGAAGCCAAGATGGTGGACTTTATAAACGGTGATGTGGACGTGCTTGTCACTACCACCATAGTGGAGACGGGGCTTGATGTACCTAATGCCAATACCATAATAGTCCACGATGCTGACAGGCTCGGTCTTTCACAGCTTTACCAGCTTCGAGGAAGAGTGGGCAGGAGTAAAAGAAGTGCTTATGCCTTCCTTATGTATACAAGAAACAAGCTTTTATCGGAGGAAGCGTCAAAGAGACTTAAGGCAATCAGAGAATTTACGGAACTGGGTTCCGGAATAAAGATTGCTATGAGAGATCTTGAGATAAGAGGTGCAGGCAATGTACTTGGTGTGACACAACACGGACATATGGAAGAGGTCGGATATGATTTGTATGTGAAGCTTTTAAATACGGCGGTCACCGCTTTAAAGACAGGAAAGCCTGTGGAAGAGGAAGTTGAGGCAAGTGTTGAGATTGATGACAGCGCCTATATTCCAAGTGATTATATTGACAATGAAGAGACCAAGCTTGAGATATATAAAAAGATCGCTCTTGTAAAAACCGAGGAGGATTTTTCGGATATGCAGGACGAGCTGATAGACAGATTCGGTGAGATGCCGAAACCTGTCGGCAATCTTTTGTATGTTGCAAGGATAAAGGCATTGGCAAGTTCTATGTTTATCACCGATGTAATTGTGAACAAGTTGCAGATAAAGTGGACAATGCGAGAAAATAAGCAGATGAATATGGATAACTTGGATAATTTCCTAAAGTCATTCGGCAAAAGCCTCACGGTAAAGTACGATAAAGTACTGAACTGGGAGTACAGAGACAGAGAAAAAATCTCCACGGAAGACAGGATGGAGTTTGCAGTGGAGCTGTTTGAGAGGATGAAGGAGGAGCTGTTTTAGACAGTTTTTAAAAATCATTTGACAAATATAGATAAATACAAGTATACTTAAATACGCACAGCCGGGGAGATAGCGGTGTCCTGTACCTACAATCCGCTTTAGTAGGGGTGATGCCTTGCCTAGGGTGTACATTTGCTTAGCAGTCTAAAGCAAGTGGTGTTGAAGTGGGGGTCCCCACGCAATGGAAACTTTCGAACCGTGTCAGGACAGGAATGTAGCAGCACTAAGGAAGACCTTTCATGTGCCGTGAGATAGCCGCCGCGGAGTTAACTACTTTGGCAACGTTTGTGAATGGCATTCGAAGCAAGGCGTGCATAAAAGAGCATTATCAAGGAATCAAGGGGGATTTTTTGATAATGCTCTTTGTGTTTAGTGTTTGTTGATTTTATAACAATACTATTGAAAAAATTTTTTCATTAATATAAAATAATGTAGATATTTAGAGGCTACTTATTTGTTACTGAATTAAACAAGTAGCCGGAAGCATAGAGTTTGTCCGTTTTGATAGGAGGAAATATATGGCAATAAAGACTATAGGTGTATTAACAAGTGGTGGAGACGCGCCGGGAATGAATGCGGCTATTAGAGCGGTTGTTAGAACAGCGATTCACAATGGAATAAATGTAAAAGGAATCATGAGAGGTTATGCAGGTCTTTTACAGGAAGAAATAGTGGATATGGAAAGTACAAGTGTATCTGAGATAATCCACAGAGGAGGTACAATCCTTTATACTGCAAGATGCCAGGAGTTCACAACAGCTGAAGGACAAAAGAAAGGTGCTGAAATCTGTAAAAAGCACGGTATTGACGGTGTAGTGGTTATCGGCGGTGACGGTTCATTCAAAGGTGCAGGTAAGCTTTCCGCACTTGGAATCAACACAATAGGTATTCCGGGAACTATCGACCTTGATATAGCTTGTACAGACTATACAATAGGATTTGATACAGCGGTGAATACAGCTATGGATGCTATTGACAAAGTAAGAGATACATCTACATCACATGAGAGATGTTCTATAATAGAGGTAATGGGAAGAAATGCAGGATATATCGCACTTTGGTGCGGATTTGCAAACGGTGCGGAGGATGTATTGTTGCCTGAGAGATATGACGGTAATGAGCAGGCGCTTATAGACAGGATTATTGAGAACAGAAAGCGCGGTAAAAAGCATCATATCATAATCAATGCCGAGGGAATCGGACATTCCGTTTCTATGGCAAAGAGAATTGAAGCCGCTACAGGGATAGAGACAAGAGCTACAATACTTGGATATATGCAAAGAGGTGGAGCTCCTACATGTATGGACAGAGTATACGCTTCAATAATGGGAGCCAAGGCTGTAGAGCTTTTGTTGGCAGGAAAGTCAAACAGACTTGTAGCCTACAAAAACGGTGAGTTTGTAGATTTTGATATTCAGGAAGCATTGGCAATGAAGAAGGATATATCGGAAGACCAGTTCAGAATATGCAAGCTTTTGGTAAGATAATATGCCTGAAATGATAAACGGATATGACTTCGATTTAACAAAGAGTGATTCAATCGTTCTTTGCGGCGCAAGTTCATATGTTCAGAAGTATTATTTTAACGAAAAATTCAAACGATTACCGGATGAGATAAAAGATGAACTGAAGATAATGTGTGTGTCTTTTGCCGAAGAGGCGGGAGGCATACTCACATTGGAGTTTGACAAATCCGGAAATCTGAATTTTTGTGTAAGAGTCGACGACGGAGATTTCTACTTTGACGATATTGAAAGCGGACTGAGGATAAGTTCTTATCAAAGAAAAAAAGAAGAGCTTTTGTTACAGCTTGAGCTTTTTTATAAAGTGGTATTTTTGGGAGAAAATGTGGACGGCAATGATTGACAGGCTGATATTTTATATAAAAAAATATGAAGGCGTCCTGCTCTACCTTATATTCGGTGTGCTGACTACTGCGGTGAATTTTGCAGTATATTATATTTGCTATACAAAATTTCATTGGATAAACCTTGTAAGCAATACCGTTGCATGGATATTGTCGGTTATGTTTGCTTTTATAACCAATAAAATATGGGTATTTAAAAGCAAAAGTTTTCAGACGGAACTTGTACTGAGGGAGCTGATAACATTCGTCGTGTCAAGGTTGTCCACATGGCTTTTGGAAACGGTTATTATGATTGTGGGAGTAGATATATTAAAGGGATATTGGCTGATTGCAAAGATTATTGCAAGTGTGCTTGTAGTCATACTCAACTATGTTTTTTCAAAATTATTTATTTTTAGAAAGAATAATGAAAATGCTTAAGAACTTTAAAATCGGAAATATAAATATAGAGGGCGGATTGTGCCTTGGACCAATGGCAGGTGTAAGCGACTTGCCATTTCGTCATTTATGTAAGGAAATGGGAGCTTCGCTGCTTGTTACAGAGATGGTAAGTGCAAAGGCGATATATTTTAAGAATAAAAATACAGAGCCGCTTATGAAAATAGACAAGGCTGAACATCCTATAGCATTGCAACTTTTCGGTTCGGACCCTGATATAATAGCCGAGATGGCGGCAAGTATAGAAGACGGAGATTTCGATATATTCGACTTCAATATGGGTTGCCCCGTACCGAAGATAGTCAATAACGGTGAAGGTTCCGCACTGATGAAAAATCCGAAACTTGTGGAAGAGATATTGTCAAAGCTTGTAAAGAGTGTAAAAAAGCCTGTGACACTGAAGATAAGAAGGGGCTTTAATGAAGATAATATCAATGCCGTTGAGATTGCAAAGATAGCGGAAGGTGCAGGTGTAAGCGCTGTTGCCGTACACGGAAGAACCAGAGAGCAATACTACTCAGGTAAGGCGGATTGGAATATTATAAGAGATGTAAAGTCGGCACTCAGTATACCTGTAATAGGTAACGGTGATGTGGTAGACGGCGAAAGTGCAAAGAGAATGTATGAGTATACAGGCTGTGACGGGATAATGATTGCAAGAGCGGCAAGAGGAAATCCTTGGATATTTAGGGAGATAAGGGCATATCTGAACGGAGATACTCAGGAAAAACCTACTGCAAAAGAGATAGTTGATATGATTTTAAGGCATTGTAAGATTCAGATGGAATACGACGATGAAATTATGGCTGTCAGAAAGATGAGAAAGCATGTGGCGTGGTATACACATGGTATGAAGGGTTCTTCAGCACTTAGAGATAAGGTGAACCATGTTGAAAAATACGATGAGCTGGAGTCACTGCTTAAGTCTACAGTGTGATATTATGTAAATTTTAATACATAAATATAAAAAATATGTTACAATGGTGGCAGAGTATGTGAATATAAGTTTTAGTCGTATATAAGGCTTTACTATATTAAATTTACATATCTATTTTACATCCCAACCGGAGGATATATGAATAGAAAAGAACAGTATAAGCGTATTTTAAAATTCGGTTCGGCTGCCGTTATATTGCTTATTGAAGTGGGACTTTATTGGCTGCTTTGGCAACTGTATCTCAACAATGTAATAGAAGAAAGATTCTGGAGAAGAGGAATCTGGCTGATTTCCGCACTGTACGGTGTGCTTTTGGTATTCTTTTTGCAGACCTACGGCGGACTTAAAATAGGTTACCTGAAAAGAGGAAATATAATTTATTCGCATATACTTTCACTTTTTATAGTGAATACGATAGGATACTTTATATTGGCTCTGATTGATAAGAGGTTTCATTCGCCGGTCTCTTTTATACTGTTGACTGTTGTAGACGGGATAATAGTTTTTATTTGGGTTTTTTTATTTCAATGGATATACGGTGTACTCTTTCCGCCGAGAAGATTGTTGGTAGTATACGGAGTGAGGCCGGTATTTTCCATAATGGAAAAGATAGGCGCCAGAGACGACAAGTATGTTATCGGAGGGTCTATAAGCATTGATGAGGGCATTGATAAGATAATGGCAAAAGCTGAAGAATTTGAAGGCATTGTCGTAGGTGATGTACCTTCACATGAAAGAAACCTCATCCTAAAAAAGTGCTATGACTCAAGTATCAGAGTGTATATGATACCGAAGATAAGCGATATTTTGGTAAGGTCATCTACCAACCTGAATCTTTTTGATACACCGATACTTCTTTCAAAGAATGAGGGATTGCAGATAGATCAGATGGTGGTAAAGAGATTTATAGACATTGTGGTAAGCTTGATAGGAATAATACTTACATCTCCGTTATTTGTGATATTCGGGGCGGCAATACATCTGACAGACAGAGGCCCCATTTTTTACACGCAGACCAGACTTACAATAGACGGTAAGCTTTTTAAGATATATAAGTTCAGAACTATGAGAGTGGATGCGGAAAAAGACGGAGTGGCAAGGCTTGCGGGTGAAGTTGACGACAGGATAACAGATGTGGGTAAGATACTAAGAGCTACGAGGCTTGATGAGTTGCCGCAGTTATTTAATATAATAAAAGGTGAGATGAGCCTTGTAGGTCCAAGACCTGAGAGACCTGAAATCGCAGCAGAGTATATGGAGGATTTGCCTGAGTTTGCTATGAGACTGAAGATGAAGGCGGGACTTACAGGATATGCACAGGTGCATGGAAAGTACAATACCACCCCGTATGATAAATTAAAATTGGATTTACATTATATAAGAAACTACAGTCTTTGGATGGATCTTATTTTGATTGTGCTGACTCCGAAGGTTTTATTTATGAAGGAGTCTACAGAGGGCGTAGGAGAAGGCGAGACAAATGCCAATAATAAGGATAAGTAAAAGCAGGGTGCAAACCTGCTTTTTTTGTGATAAGATGGTGTTACACGGCAAGATTTCTATTTTTTCATATGTTGACAAAAATCATATAAGCGTATACAATAAAAGAGAACATACATTCGATGGAGGTTGTTATGAAAAAGGATAAAAATTCCAAAGCAACACAACAAGTAAAACAGGTAACGGAACATAGTGAGAAGCAGGCGGCGCTTGAGTCCGCTCTGACACAGATAGAGAAAGCATACGGTAAGGGTTCGGTGATGAAGCTTGGAGACGGTAATATTCACATGAATGTGGAGACTATTCCGACAGGTTCACTGGGTCTTGATATAGCACTTGGAGTAGGCGGTATCCCGAAGGGCAGAATAATAGAAGTATACGGTCCCGAGTCATCAGGTAAGACTACGGTAGCTCTTCATATGGTTGCGGAAGCACAGAAACTTGGAGGTATTGCGGCGTTTATTGATGCCGAGCATGCACTTGATCCTGCGTATGCCGAGAGGATAGGTGTCAATATAAATGAGTTATATGTATCACAGCCTGACAACGGTGAACAGGCACTTGAGATTACAGAGACGATGGTAAGATCCGGAGCCATTGATATTATCATAGTTGACTCCGTAGCGGCCCTTGTACCTAAGGGAGAGATAGAAGGTGATATGGGTGACTCACATATGGGCTTGCAGGCAAGACTTATGAGTCAGGGACTTAGGAAGCTTACAGGTATAGTAAGTAAGAGTAACTGTATAGTTATTTTTATCAACCAGCTTAGAGATAAGATAGGAGTTATGTTCGGCAGTCCCGAGACCACTACAGGCGGTAGAGCATTGAAGTTCTATGCCTCAGTAAGACTTGACGTAAGAAAAGTCGAGCAGATAAAGCAGGGCGGAGAGCTTATAGGTACAAAGACCAGAATAAAGGTAGTGAAGAACAAGGTTGCACCTCCTTTTAAAGAGGCCGAGTTTGATATCATGTACGGACTGGGTATATCAAAGGCCGGAGAGATACTTGACCTTGGAGTTGCAAGCGATGTTATAGAAAAGGGCGGTGCATGGTATTCCTATGATGGTAACAAGATCGGCCAAGGCAGAGAGAATGCAAAGAAATTCCTCTTGGACAACCCTGATATATGTGAGAAGGTGGAAGTACAGATAAGAGAGAAGTTCAAACTTGCATCTGAAAACGGCGAAAAACTTATAGAGTACGATCCTATAGACGGAGAGGAAGATGAAGAATTTGACGGCTCACCTATAGAAGAAGAGAATGCAAACGGAGTTGTACTAGAGGAAGAAGATTGATTGTAAGAGAGATTATTCCGATAAACACTAAAAAGAGCAGGATTATCTTTGATGACAATGAAAGTTTTGCCCTATATAAGGGTGAGATGAGAAGATTGGATATCGAAGTCGGTAGGGAGATAGAGGAAGAAGAATATTATATAACTATCTACCCTACCCTAAAAAAGAGAGCCTTTGCGAGACTTTTACATATACTGGAAAGATCGTTTAAGTCGGAGAATGACCTTATAAAGAAGCTGAGGCTCTCTTTTTATCCTGAAGAAGCTGTCAAGGAAGCTATAGAAAAGGCTAAGAAATTCGGATATATAAATGATGAAAGATATGCAGAGCGCTATGTATTCACATATAAAGACAAATACAGCAAGCTGAATTTGAAATATAAATTGATGGAAAAAGGCATCAATAAAGAAATTATAGATAATGTACTTGAGGAAGCGGACATAGATGAATCACCTATGATCATGAAACTCTTGGAGAAAAAGCATTACTTTGAGATGGATGAGCCGGAAAAAAAGCAAAAGATAATAGCTTCAATAATGAGAAAAGGTTATAAATATACTAAGATAAAGGATGTAATAAAGGACATTGCCGCAGATGAATAGGATTGCGACAATGTCCTTTTTGTGCAATTATTGGTATAAAGAAGTAGTTAAATAACAAACATACTTGTTAAATAAAAGACTTTTCAGAAAAGTATTACAAAATTTGTTGAAAAAGTATATAATGATGGTAAAGAGTTCGTATCAAAAATTAACAAAGATATGTGCTGTTATTATTTCATGAAATAAAATAATAATATATGTAAGGCAAACATATATATATATATACCGTGAGGTAAATAATACTAGGAGTAAGAGGTTATGAGTAGATTAGAGATAGTCTCCCCAAGTAGAGCAAGAATTGTAATGGAGGAGCTATACAAAAACTTGGAAAGAAGAATCGAGGCATCTCCTCCGGGACTTTGTCCGGTGGATATGTCAAGAGCTTTCCTTGAGCTGGCTCACGCTCAAACATGTGGTAAATGTGTTCCATGTAGAATCGGCTTAGGACAACTTGAGAAGTTGATTGAGAATGTGCTTGACGGTAAGGGCAGTATGGCTTCCCTTAAGTTGATGGAAAAGACCGCCCTAAGCATTATGGAATCGGCAGATTGCGCCATAGGATACGAGGCGGCCAATATGGTTTATAAGGGTATTATAGGATATAGAGACGACTATATAGAACATATAGCACATGGCAGATGTACATGCTCATACAATCAGCCTGTGCCTTGTGTAAACTTATGTCCTGCACAGGTAGATATACCGGGATACATTGCCCTTATAAAAGAAGGCAGATATGCGGATTCGGTCAGACTTATAAGAAAAGACAATCCGTTCCCTACTACATGTGGGTTCATATGTGAACATCCTTGTGAAGCCAGATGTAGAAGAAATATGGTGGATGACTCTATAAATATTCGCGGACTCAAGAGAGTTGCGGCAGATTTTGCAGGAGAGGTCGATCCTCCGAAATGTGCTCCGTCTACAGGTAAGAAGATTGCGATACTTGGCGGAGGACCGGGCGGACTCAGTGCGGCATACTTTTTGCAGCTGATGGGACATCAGACTACAGTGTATGAGATGCTTCCTGAACTTGGCGGTATGCTAAGATACGGTATACCGAATTACAGATTGCCTAAGGACAGATTGGACGAGGATATAAGGGCAATATTAAAGACAGGTGTTAAAATAAAGCATGGTCTTAAGATAGGCGAGGATATTTCCATCAATGATTTAAGGAATGCCTATGATGCGGTACTTATAACTATAGGTGCAAGTACAGATAAGAAGCTGGGTCTTGAGCATGAGGATGCTGAGGGCGTTGTTTCGGCTGTAGAGTTTTTGCGTGATGTGGGAAAGAACATCATAAAAAATTTGACAGGCAAGAATGTATGTGTAATAGGCGGTGGAAATGTATCTATGGACGCGGTAAGAACCGCAAAGAGAATGGGTGCGAAAAAGGTAAGCATTGCCTATAGAAGAAGGGTTGCAGATATGACAGCACTACCTACAGAGGTGGAAGCTGCAGTTGCGGAGGGTATTGAACTTAGAACCCTTATGGCACCGTCTTCAATAGATGTGGATGAGAACAACCATATAAAGGGTATATATGTTAAACCTCAGATGATTTCCGCTATAAAGGATGGCAGAGCAAGTGTTAAAGCTACAGGTGAAGATGATGTATATATTCCATGTGATATCCTTGTAGTGGCAATAGGTCAGAACATAGAGACAAAGCATTTTGAAGATGCGGGAATTCCTGTATCAGGTGGAAAGATTATTACCGATTCTACAGGTGCATTCAAGGATATGCCGGGAGTATTTGCCGGAGGAGATTGTGCCAGCGGACCTGCTACAGTTATCAAGGCAATCGGTGCGGCTAAGGTGGTAGCTGCAAACATTGACGAGTACTTAGGTTATCACCATCAGATAAGTGTGGATGTGGAAATTCCTGAGGCAGGTCTTGAGGATAAGAGCCCTTGCGGTAGAGTGGAACTTACAGAAAGAGAAGCTTGTGAAAGAGTTCTTGATTTTGAAGGCGTTGAAAATTGCATGACTGAAAAAGAGGCGAAGCAAGAAGCAGGCAGATGTCTAAGGTGTGACCACTTCGGCTTCGGTATTTTCAAAGGAGGTAGGGAGAGTATATGGTAAACTTAACTATTGATAATATACCTGTTTCCGTAAAAGAAAATACTACAATTATGGAAGCGGCGGCAGGAATAAATATAGAGATTCCGAAATTATGTTTCTTAAAAGGTCTGAACGAAATAGCGGCGTGCAGAGTATGCGTTGTTGAGCTGAAGGGTAAGGATAAACTTATAACTTCTTGTAATAATGTATGCGAAGAGGGTATGGAAATCTTTACAAACAGTAAGAAAGTAATCAGAGACAGAAGAAAGACTGTAGAGCTTATACTTTCACAACATGATAACAGGTGTGTAATATGCGCTAAGAGCGGCAACTGTTCACTTCAAAAAGTAGCCAATGATTTGAATATACTTGAGATTCCTTTTGCCGTTGAACTTGAAAAACAGCCGTGGAATAAGAATTTTCCGCTTATCAGAGATTCATCAAAATGTATTAAGTGCATGAGATGTATACAGGTTTGTGATAAGATGCAGACACTCAGTGTATGGGATTTGCACGGTACTGGTGCCAGAACTACTGTTAATGTAACAGGATATAAGAAGATTGAAGAAGCCGACTGCTCACTTTGCGGTCAGTGTATTACACATTGTCCTGTCGGTGCATTAAGCGAAAGAGATGATACTTCCAAGTTCTGGGATGCAATTGCAGACCCTGAAAAGACTGTGGTAGTTCAGATTGCACCGGCTGTAAGAACGGCTTGGGGTGAAGTATTCGGTCTGAAAGACAAGGATGCTACAGTAGGAAAGATTGTGGATGCATTGAAGAAAATGGGTGCAGACTATGTATTTGATACATCATTCTCGGCAGATCTTACTATTATGGAAGAGGCGAATGAGTTTGTACACAGATATACCAACGGTTTGATCGGTGACAGACCTATGTTTACTTCTTGTTGTCCGGGTTGGGTAAGATTTGCAAAGTCACAGTTCCCTAGGATGGCAAAATCACTTTCTACAGCAAAGTCACCTCAACAGATGTTCGGCGCGGTAATGAAGTCTTATTTTGCAGAGAAGATCGGGGTAAATCCTGAAAATATGGTATCCGTTTCCATCATGCCTTGTGTAGCCAAGAAGGGTGAAAGAGAAATGGAACTCTTCCATGGAGAGTATGCAGGTCACGATGTGGATATAGCGCTTACTACAAGAGAGCTTACCCGTATGATAAGAGCGTCACATATAAATCCGAAGAGTCTGAAAGATGTGGTAGCCGACAGACCTATGGGTGATTATTCGGGAGCCGGAGTTATATTCGGTGCTACCGGAGGAGTAATGGAGGCGGCTCTTAGAACAGCTTACAACATTATAAAGAAGGAGAATCCGCCGGCGGATGCATTTAAGCCTGTGAGAAGTAAGGCGTTCCAAGAGAATGACGGAACCATTGAGGCTAAGTTTAAGATAGATGATATAGAACTTAATATCGCCGTGGTGAGCGGACTAGGTAATACCAGAAAGTTGCTTAACAAGATTGAGCGTGGTGAAGCAAAGTATGACTTTGTAGAAGTTATGGCTTGCCCGGGAGGTTGCGTAGGCGGCGGCGGACAGCCTGTAAAAGACGGCTACGAGCTTGCATTTGACAGAGGCAAGAAGCTTTACTTCCTGGATGAGAACTCCGAGATAAGATACTCGCATGAGAATAAAGACATTATTGCACTGTATGACGAGTATTTCCATAAACCGCTTTCACATAAGGCACATGAGCTTTTGCATGTACACGAGTAATGTTATATTTTTGAAATTGTGAGTTACATATAAGTGCAGGTGTATCAGATAATTTATTTTCTAAGGAAGTGTTTTTACATTTCCTTAGAATTTTTGTATACAGTATATTCAAGATGGAGATTAGAGTATGTTGTTTAATATCTTTAATAAAAGAAAGCCGGAGTGGAAGCTTGATATTGACGGAGAAGAAAAGGGCGGATGTACAGCACAAGAAGTTGAAAGCCTGTTGGATTCCATAAAAAACGGTAAGATATATTTTATTGTTCTGACACCGGCGAAGAATTTGGATGTAAATAACAGAAGATTGAATTTCGTACAGATATGTAGGGATGAGGGAGATGAGAACTATCATTTTGAAGTAAGCACATCGGATGATAATAACAGCGACAACATTATTATCTATGGAAAGGAGGGATTCGCCAAAGATAAGGTAACGGATATGATTCAACTCCTTATGAAGGATAATATAGTTCCCGATTGTTCAGGCTGGGAGGTTGTATTTGACAGTGCTGATGTCAAGATAGCTAATTTGGAGGTCTACAAAGAGCTTGTAAAGACCATATCGGATAATGAAGCTTTTTTACAAAATATGGACAGGTGTTTTTGTCATCCGAGAGAGTACTTTAAAGATAATGCGGACAGGTATGAAGAGAGAGGTATTACAAACAGAGATGCTATAGATACCTTTGTTTGGATTGCCTTAGCAGATGAGCTGCTTGAGAGCGGGGTAGCTATAGAACTTGATTGGAAAGAGGAGAAAGAGGAGTTCTTATCAAGTATAGAAGGATTGGCAAATGAGAATGATCTTGTTGTAGATGACGTTTTGCTTGATGATGAAGGGGATATTCCGACTTGGTGTAAAGAATTGGACAATAAATGGACGAAGGACGGATATTGTATAGCAGGCATTGATATAGACAGTGACAGTTATCTATTATTTGTATGTAAAACGGATAAGCTAAAGCGTTTGACAGAACTTGCTAAGAGTATAAATCACAGGATTGATTTTGCTCAAAATATGTAGTTTCCTTATTTGTCAAAAATGTGTTAAAAAACCTTGAAAAAGTTATTGACAAGATAAGAGTTATTCTTGTATAATGTGTAAGCATTGCGAAAGCAATCAAGGAGAAATACTCAAGAGGCCGAAGAGGCGCCCCTGCTAAGGGTGTAGGTCGGGCAACCGGCGCGAGGGTTCAAATCCCTCTTTCTCCGTTCTTGTCAATAACTCCAAAAAGTTATTGACAAGAAAAAACAGATATGATAAGATATCTAAGTTGCTCGAACAGAGCAAGAGTTCAAAAAGTTTGAAAAAAGAATAAAAAACTTCTTGACAAGCTGAAATGAACTTGATATAATAGTAAAGCTGTTTGAGACAGCGAAGCAATGAACCATGATAATTTAAGATTAAACAGTACACACAACCCTGAAAATTCACATTTTTTTCTTAGCGAGAACGAGCGAAGCGAAGTTCGAACTTAGAAAAATAGCGTACCTCGTCGAGCGAAGCGAGACGATGGTGCTACCATTTAAAATATGATGAAGTTTCAGCAAACAACGTTTAGATTCAAACAGAATTTAAAACCTAAACAAAACAGTAGATCTGTGAAAACAGATGCAAGCTA
>NZ_DBHIEQ010000004.1:0-47823 GCF_057250505.1 Lachnoanaerobaculum sp.
TTTAATTTTTCTATTGCTTTCAAGTGATAAGGTGTTTACAATACTCATAAAGGGCCCCTTTGTGTAATTTTGTTAAGTTTAAAGCACCTTAATTTTACCACAAATGGATGCTCTTTTTTTATTCACTTGATAAGTGAATAGCAATATTCAGTTAAACTATAGTAATTATATGCCTTCAGCCACTTTTACGGCTTTGTCGTGAATAATCTAGGTTTAAGTATCATATATCATCACATTATTAAAATTTTTCTAATGATTGATTATCCACAGTCATTTTGACGAAGTGGCTACACATTAAAAATTGAGAGCTACAGTTAAAGCACAAAAACAAGAACTGGAACAGCCACATTTAACATGTGGAACACTTCAGAAAGAAAATAAGATCCTACGTAAGGATAATGAACAAATTAAGAGAATTCTTGGTAATGACAGTAGTAACTCTTCAAAGCTCCCTTCATCTGACGGACCGGATAAATTAAAAGCACCTAACAAATATAATTCACGAACTAAGAGTAAGAATTCTGTATGTGCACAAAAAGGACATCAGGGAAAAAATCATTTCAGGAAAAGATGTAAAAGAATTGATAATCAGTAAAAGGGTTAAGCATGAAGTAATTAAAGACATCGGTAAACAAATTCTTGACGATATAGAATGTAATTTCTATGACTGTAATTATACTGTAACAGAAATTGCAAAAAAGCTTGGTAAAAATCCGTCATATATAAACACTGTATTTAAAAAAGTATATGGGCACACTATAAAACAGTCCCTGGCTGATTATAGACTTAAGAAGACACAAAGATTGCTTCGCCCGGGTAATATAAAGATTCTGGATGTGGCAAATGAATGTGGTTATTCTGATATCTTTTACTTCAGCAAAAAATATACAGCAAAATTCGGATATCCTCAAAGTGAAGAAAGTTTGAAGTATAATTTATAACCCTTATTACAGCAAACGACTCAGTTCTTTATTTTGTCGTTTGCTGTAGACAGTTACTTATATTCTCTATAAACCGGATGCCAAAATATTATATCGGCACCTTTAAACACTGTGTTTTTTATAATGACAGAACCATGAAGTTGTTCGACCAATTTTTTTACAATATAAAGTCCCAGTCCCGAATGGCCACCTTCACTGCTTCTGGCTTTATCACCTCTATAAAACCTGTCAAATGCTTTCTCCATATCTTTTTGGCTGAAGCCGCTTCCTGTATCACAGATCTCATACACTATTTTATTATTTTCTTTTTTTATAAAAAAATTTATACTGCCTTTATATGGAGTGTATTGTAAACTATTTGAAAATATATTGTCTAAAATACGCTCAAGTCTGTCAGTGTCCAATATCAAACACCCCAGGTCATTATTTATGTTTAAAACAATATCAATTTCTTTTTGCTTTGCCTGTAATCTATATTGACTTATCTTTCTCTCCAAAAACTCAGTCAAATTCACATTTCTTAACACTAAATTTATATCTGCATTTTCCAAATCCGAAGTGTACTGCATCTGCATAACAAGATTGGAGCTTTTTTTTGCATTCTCATTTATAACATTAAGATATATTTTCAACCTTTCACCATCTATCGAGTTGACATCTATCAAAGCCTCTGAATATGACATTATTATTGACAATGGAGTTTTCAAATCATGAGCCAGTGCTTCAATCATCTCTATACGTTCCTGTTCCGCTTTCCATTGAGCAAAAAGCGACTTTTTAAGTTCATCTTTCATTTCCATAAAAGCAGTACATAGTTTTCCAAGCTCATTGTCAGACTGATAATTGACCTCAAAATCCAAATCTTTTTCCTTTATCTTTTGTGAAGCTTCTATCAACAGCTGTAGAGGAAGATTTATCTTCTTTACCAATAATGTTGAAAACAGTCTTGTGAAAATGATAAAGTACAAAAATGGTGAAAGCATGGCAATAACTGCTATTATTATTCTGATATTTTTATATGGATTTCCAAGCTTATACAAAAGTATTACAGCACCTTCTATATTTGTGTCATTTTCAATCGGAACAACATAAGCAAACTTTCCTTCTAACACAAATGTTGTATTAAGCTTATCAATAAGTTCACCCGTTCCTGCAATTACTCTGTCTTTATATGTTCCGTACAATACCTCACAGTCACTGCTTAAAACCTGGTATGTTATTCCATTCCCTTTTATAATATTATTTAATCCGCTTTCTCCTTTTACATAAAGCAAATCCATATTTTTTTCACGAATATATGCTTCAATTTTTGGAATTTGTTTTTCATAGAAATTTTCAGGATATTTACCGATATCTTGAATCCCGAAATATAACAATATTGCAATTATATACGTGAGCAGTGTTGCAAGAATACCGGAAATTAAAATCATTAAAAAAGTTCTTCTAAAACTCTTTACAAGCGAATGTTCTTTCACATCATATCTCAACTTTCTCAAATCCTATTCCATTTGTAGCCTATTCCCCATACTGTAGAAATATACTCCGTGTCAGATCCTCCCTCTATAAATTTGGCACGAATCTTTTTTATATGTTCCACTACAGTGCTGGAATCTCCATCAGAATCATATCCCCATATTTTTTCATAGATCTGTTCCCTTGAAAAAATCTGCCCTGTATGTAATGCCAAAAATTCCACAATATTGTACTCAAGTCTGGTCAAGCACAAATCATTACTACCTATTTTAACACTACACTCTTTTATATTTATACTAAGATTTCCAAAATATAATGTATTTCTTTTATGTTCTGTATTTATATACTGCGACCTTTTTTCTCTTCTCAAATTAGCTTCTATCTTAGCCATCAATTCTTTCAGCCCGAAGGGTTTGACAATATAGTCATCTCCGCCGATATTCAGTCCTTTGATTTTATCTGCTTCAGACTGCATGGCACTTAAAAATATAATAGGGCAAAGTACATCATCCCTTATTGCATTACATACCTCAAATCCGTCCGCTTTCGGCATCATAATATCAAGTATTATCAAATCCGGTTGATTTCTTGAAAGTTTGATTCCCATTTCTCCGTCATAAGCTGATAATACTTCATGTCCCTTGGCTTTTAATTCATCAGCAAGTAGCATTACAAGATCTTTTTCATCATCTATAATAAGTATTTTACTCAAATCACACCTTCCCTAAGCCTGTATCTTATATCTACTCATAATGTTTTCTTCCTTCCCATCTGCCAAACCAAACTATACTGCAAATCAGTATGATAATCAAATAAATTATAACAGATATCATACCGCTTAAAATTTGTGTTGTTGCCCATCCCGAAGAAATTAACTGTGGCGGCTTAACCATGTCTGCCGAAAATTCTAAATAAGGTCCGACAGCTTTTACAAGTCTTATAGGCAATGCCCATGGTATAAATTGCCATATATTGTTTCCAAGTTCACTTCCACCAATCATTGCAGCCATCAAAAGACCTATAATACCCATACCGATAGACGAACCGATACCGTATAAAAAACTTATCCACAGATGTATTGCAATAAGAGGAAGCACACCCAGTAAAAGAAGAAGCACACCGGCTATAAAAAATATCTCTGTATGGACTGTACCCGGAAAGAATATTGCCATTCCTGTACAAAATATCACTGTGCCTAAAATAAGTGTAATTGCAGAAAGAATACTTACTATAAAAAATTTGCCAAGATAAAGCCTGTATCTTCTAAATCTTTCACTTAAAAACCCGTTAAAACTTCCTGCAAGTTCTTCCTCATATACAATCTGACCTGTAAAAATGCTTATAACTATAGGCATAATGAATATAGCCCATACTTCAAAAAAAGTTTTAAAATTATCCGCTTCAAAGTGATCGCCTCTTCCATGCAAAACAATATATCCGATTATACAACCTGACATCAAAAATGGTAACAAAAAAATAATCCATCTAAGTGCAATCCTTTTTGTCTTGAGCCATTCAGATAATATTAATTTAATCATCTTACTTCCTTCCTTTTAAACCAAAATGCAGTAATTATTGTGATTATTATAAAAACTGACAATGAAATTTCAATACCTATAGGGATTACGGACGGATCTCTTAAATTTGAACCCTGTTCCAATAAAGTTCCGTTCGGATGTACACCTATAGTTGCACACATAAGTCTAATTCCCCAAGCCCAGGGAATAAAAATCCAGTGTGAACCTGCTGCTGATACAATACCTGCAATAAACCCTATAAATCCCACTGCCATGCTTAAAAATAAGCCTTTATATGTTGCCATAAACAGCTGAATAGGTATCAATGCCAGTGATACCAACCATGAAACAAAAGACGCTCCAAAAATCTGCACATATGGAATTTGACCTTTCGCTGTAATAATTCCCGATATAAGTATCGAAAAGGATAATACAGTACATGAAAGCAGTGTATAAAATGCCATAACTATTATCTTTCCTACCCATATATTTATAGGTGAAGTCTGATGTGTACGTAAAGAACGGTAGTTTCCCGACTTTCTCTCTTGAGAGTCAACCAAAAAAGCGAATAATGCCATACCAAAAGGCAAAAATACTACCGTCCATATATTAAAAACCATAGAAGTTACCAAGTCCCAATTTCTGACAACATCTTTCGGCATCAATTTGACACCTGCCATCGCCTGTATTGCAAAGAATAAAGGGAAACTTAAAATTATTTTTCTTGTAAATGTTCTTTTATACTTAAGAAGTTCAGAACTTATAGCATTTATCATTCTTTTTCTCCTTTTATAACATCCAAATAAAACTTTTCCAGGCTCATATTTTTACTTGGCTTACCCTGGAATAAAAGTTTTCCTTTGTCAATGATGCCTATATCATCAACAACCTGTTCCACTTCAGATAAAATATGGCTTGATAAAATCACTGTCATATTTTTTTGCGGAAGTGATGTGATAAAATCACGCAATTTTTGAATTCCTACCGGATCAAGTCCGTTGGTAGGTTCATCTAAAATCAACAGTTTCGGACTACCCAAGAGGGCTATCGCAATACCAAGTCTTTGTTTCATGCCCATAGAAAAATGTGAAGCAGGCTTTTTACCTGTATTAGCCAAATCAACCAACTCTAAAACTTCATAAATTCTTTCCTTTTTTATGCCCATCAACTTTGTATGTACCAAGAGATTCTCCATAGCGGTAAGATTCCCATATAATGCAGGACTTTCAATAAGTGAACCCATTTTTTTAAGATGTTCATGTTTTAAAGTTTTACCTTCAAAAATAATTTCGCCACTTGTAGGCTTAAGCAACTCCACAATCATTTTTAATGTTGTTGTCTTACCTGCACCATTTTGTCCAAGTAATCCGTAGATACTGTTATATTTTATTTTCAGTGAAATATTATCAACAGTTGTCTGATTACCAAATTTCTTTGATAAATCTTTCGTTTCCAAAATAAAATCATTCATAACCTTCTCCTTATATATCAAACTTTGTTTATAGTTAAAAGCTTAATATATAAAAATAAAGAAATTATAAGATTTTGAGATATTTAAAAATAAATGGAATAAAATATTTGGTCAGATATAATTCCTTATAGTTGCAAAAATAAAAAATCACAGAATAAGAATATTCATTTCCTGTTCTATGACTTTTTAAACTATGTTTACTTGTATTGACGCCTACCTATTGATATAAAAGCTATATTTTCACTTTATCTGCTTAATTATGGAACTCCGCATTATCAATAAGTATTTTGCTAAAATATATATCCCCAACAACTTTTATACGTACAT
Source organism: Lachnoanaerobaculum sp. (assembly GCF_057250505.1). Lineage (NCBI taxonomy): Bacteria > Bacillati > Bacillota > Clostridia > Lachnospirales > Lachnospiraceae > Lachnoanaerobaculum > Lachnoanaerobaculum sp. Next base: position 5,730 of record NZ_DBHIEQ010000004.1, read on the forward strand.
ATTCCTGACCTGAAATATCTGTTGTAAGCTCAAATGGAGTGGTTTTATAGCTTACCTCTTTACTTTCATTTAACACTTCATTGTCATCTCCTGTTATTTGTACTATTCCACTCCTATTCTCTTCATAATCTGCTTCAGGTGCAATAGTCATAGTTAAAGTAGTATATTTCCCACCTGTATAATACTCCACATAACCTTTGTCATGTATTTCAAACACATTGCTTAACAATTTTCCCTGAACTGTTTTTTCACTGGAACTCTTATCACAGTAATATTTGTCCATTTGTACAGGCTCAAGATCGTATAACGCAACTTTATCTTCATTATTTTTCTTTGATTGTGATGAAGTATCTCCCTTATTGCTGCCCTGTTTTACAGTATTGGTCCTACTTCCCATAGTGGATCTTCTTTGAACAACTCCATCTACAACCCAAGCACCGTTGCCATCTACCATATAACCGTCAGGACTTTTTGCATTTGTCAGAATATAACCGTTTTGCTGAAAATAATAGCACTCCGCCTGACCGTCCTGATTTCCATCAATCCACAGCCAGCAGCTGGCAGGCCAAGTTCCATTACCGTTGTCAAACCACCAACCGTTACCATCTGACTTCCATCCGGCAAAGCTTGGAAAACATATTGATAAACTGATTAATCCTCCAAATAAAACCGCAACAATTTTTTTTAACATATACACCTCCAAAAAATAAAATATATAAATTACAAAATTTAACCAATTCCTATATACCTGCTACTGTCCATTTGAATCCTTAAATTTATCCGCCAGTTTTTCCGGTTCACTTTGATCATATCTGTTAGGATCCTTTTTTTCCGCCACTTTTTCAATGATTTTATCTGTTAAAGCGTTTGCGCCATTACGAAGGCTGTGCATAATCACATAACATACAAATCCTATAACTAATAAAACTACAATACCCAAAACACTTTCCATATCAATCCTTTCCGATATTATTCGAAACTATTGTAACTGCAATAATATCTTTAAAATAATTTATAACTTGTTTTCACTTTAAGCAGCTTCTTTTCTAATAAGACCTCAGGATCCAAACGTAAAAACGCCTTTTCCAGGGATGTTAGAAATGTATTCATATCTACGCCGCTCAAATTCATACCATTACGAGTTTCCCAATGGGTAAAATTAAAACAATAACAATATTTTTCTCCATTTTTACTTTCTTCCTTCAGTACACCTTCCCAACCGTCTCCCTTATACTTTATTATGTTGGAGTTCTGTGAAAGTACATAGGAAACCTGCGTGTTGTATGTCATTCCATTTAATTCATTCCATAGTTTTTTGAAATCTGAAGAGGTTGTGAAAATCTCCACCTCACGTGCAAAATTTGCAGGACGTTCCCTTATAACGCCTTTCTCCACCAACTCTTTGTGCTTACTTGTGCCGTAGTAAACAGCTGCCGCCAATATGACAATTCCTATTAAAATTGCCATAATCTGTAGAGTATCATTATTACTCATTTTTTAGCCTCCTTAATTCAATGTCCCACTTACAAACTTCTCCATGTTCATGCATATATAAACAGTCATTTATAACTGCCAGTAAATGTAAACTCTTAAACCTCCTCACAACATAATATAAAAAACACATTTACCTGATTTTATTTATTTTTTCTTAATTGGTCCATACCACTTTCTTACATTTCACATGTGTAATTTTAGTGTAAAACCTGTAACCCCTTTATTTACAAGACTTACACTTTAAAAAATGTAATACAAAAAATACCCTATAAACCATCCTTCCTCGTTTATAAGGCATTTTAAATTTTTCAATAATTATAATACAAGTTCAAATATTACTCTCTATAAAACCAAACGTAATTAAACTTCACATACAAACCCATAGTAAATAAAATAAAACTGTCAATGCGGCATACAGTGAAAAATAAACTTTATTGGTTCTCATAACTGCACTTACATTTATCTCTCCTTTATACAACAGACAAAAAAGCCATATAAGTATACCTACTGCATTCACTGCCACACTTAATACATAATATTTTGAGAAATTAAAGCACATTATAGTATATAAAGAAGTTACAGTAGCCATAAAAGGAGCAAGAAATAAAAAAGAACCGGCACATTGGGCATTAAAAATCATGGCATAGGGAGAGGTTGAAGAAAACCAAAAATATAAATATAAACTTATAAGTACAAAACAAAATAGTGCTGGCATATTACTTTTTTCAGGATATATAGAGAAACTGTATATAAATGCCAGTGTAATTCCTATGGCTGAAAAATACATATTTACTATCATATGTAAATTGTTAAAGATTACATTAAGCCTGTTTCCTTTCATAGTATCAGGATTTTCTTCCATATCCTTAAATTCCTTTACAGGTTCTCTTGTAAACAGCAAAAAACTATGTGCAAACACAACTATCATAATAAAAGTCAATCCTATATCAGACATTAATGTAAAATTATGTGTTCTCACAAAACTTGAAAAACCTTTCATTGTCTTTAAAAATCCATATATTGTTAATGAACAAAAAGCTCCTGTTATATTACAAAAAATAGAGTAGCATATATGATTTATCCCAAGGTCATACCTTCCTCCACCTTTTATAACTCTTTCAGTATCACCATATTTTGCTATCAAATATATATCTTTATAGCTTAATTTTTTATAGTCTTTATTGTTTTTTTTATAAATAAAGACAGCTATAGTAGTGTCCACAAGCCCAAATAGTAATCTTGAAATCGCAAGAATTATAATCAGAGCAAAAAAAATGGATATAGGTAAGCTCGTCATCCATAGAAACAGCTCAATTGTCGAATATTTATATATATTCATTACTATAGGAATAGAAAGCAAGCATATAAAGTATAGAAAAATATATATCCAGTTTTCTCTGATATCTTTAATATATTTTGATAACGTTCCGCCTTTATTGAGTACTTCATATGTATGTGCAACTGAATGAACATCCTCAAAAATATTATCTGCTATCTCACTATCTTTATTATTAGAATAAATAATAACTTCTTCATTTTCTATAATGTTTTTATCACTTGAGGGTAATTCACAATTTTCTAATCCGTATTTTAGCATACGCAACGAATATGACATGTAATTATCGCCCTTCAAACCATCTGAACCCGGAAACACTAGTTCTTCTCTTTTCACAAAACTCATTACTTTTTGAAGTCCAAGTTCTTCATCTTTATCTGCAAAGCAATCTTTAAAGAATACCTCTTCCTTGTTTTCAAGCCCTCTGTAGCCCCTTCTTTTACCACGTTTAATCTCACTTATTCTGGATTCCACCATATTTCCAAGTCTAACTTTATCAATAACACCACACAGAACTGATTGTGTAATATGAAGTTCATCGTTAATATATTTAAATACATCTCCTTGGCAAATACGTCTAGGCATTTCTTTTACTCCTTAAAATCACAACTAACTGATATAAATATGCATAATAAAGGCTGTAAAGCCCTTTACAGATATATCTTATCATCAACTTAATGTTTATACAATAAATAATCCCGAATTATTCATGGCACAATATTTACATTAAAAACTGTATTATAAATCTTTAAACTTAATCTATGACGCCATAACTGACTTAATACACCTAAAAAATAGGCAGACTTCCCCTAGTTAGAGTTTACAAGTGGTTATCAAGCTGCCAAGGTTCATTATTAGTTGCTATTCAAGCTGTATACATAGCTTGCTGATATTGGATAGTGTCCTCTTTTGCAATAGAACTTGATTAGATATTCAGGGGATAACTCCATGTTTGTAACAATGAATGTATACATGTAAGTCATTTGGTTTTCAGGTTTTTCAACTTTACAGACAACACGTCTTTCATAAGGCCAAGGCACGGCCTGATACATGACTCTCAAAATCCCTTATTATCCTTTCAATAAAGTATCCTAAACCTGATAACACTTCATCCTCACTGTAACCGCAAAAATCAAAGTTTATCTTTTTCCATATGATTGTTCACAAAATCCTCTCATATCAGGGGTTATATAAAAAATTGCGGACAGTAACACCGTCCGCAAAACATTCTTATACAACCTTAATATTGAACTTTCTGGCTTCAACTTCACTGTCCACTTCCTTTATATCGGCACCAAGTGATGCAAGTTTGCCTTCAAAGTCCTCATAACCTCTTTTTATATACTTAATATCGTCTACAGTAGTCTGTCCTTCCGCAGCAAGCCCCGCCAATACAAGTGCCGCACCTGCACGCAAATCAGGAGCCTTTAGCGCTGCCCCCCTCAATTTGCTCACACCGATAACCATAGCGGTATTACCCTCTACTTTTATATTTGTACCCATTCTTGCCAACTCATCCACATATTTGAATCTGTTTTCAAAAATGCTCTCAACAACAAGACTGCTGCCACTTGCAAGCGCCAGCGCGGTAGTTATCTGAGGTTGCATATCTGTAGGGAATCCCGGATACGGCAATGTCTTGATATTTGTAGACTTTTGATTGTTCTTTGCAATAACTCTTATCGCATCATCAAACTCTACAACTTCACATCCCATCTCCATAAGCTTTGCACTTATGGCTTCCATATGCTTCGGTATAACATTCTTAACTGTAATATCTCCCTTTGTGATGGCTGCTGCACACATAAAAGTACCCGCCTCTATCTGATCCGGAATTATAGAATATCTGCTGCCATGCAAAGCTTTTACGCCTTTTATCCTTATAACATCCGTTCCTGCACCCTTTATATCGGCGCCCATACTGTTGAGGAAATTAGCCACATCAACAATATGCGGTTCCTTAGCTGCATTTTCTATAACAGTCTTACCCTCCGCAAGTGATGCCGCCATCATGATATTTATAGTAGCACCAACAGACACGGTATCAAGGTAAATATCCGATGCCACCAAATCTATGGCGTGAGCCTTCACTCTGCCTGACTCAATCTCTATCTCGGCGCCCAACGCCTTAAATCCCTTAAGATGAAGGTCTATAGGCCTTGATCCGATGTTACAGCCTCCCGGAAGAGCCACCTCTGCACTCTTATATTTACCCAAAAGTGCACCTATAAAATAGTATGACGCTCTGATTCTTCTTATAAACTCATCATCTACCAAAACATCCTTCACACTTGATGCATTGATTTTCACGCTATGTCTGTCAAGTCTGTCCACACTTGCACCTATAGCCTTGATTGCCTCAAGCATTACATTGATATCCTTCACATCAGGTAAATTATCTATGTAAACATCTTCATCTGTCATTATGGCTGCTGCCAAGATACCAAGCGCCGCATTCTTTGCACCGCCTATAGCAACTTCTCCTACCAATGGGCTTCCGCCGTTCATTATATACTGAGCCATTTTTCTCCTCTATAATAAAACAATACAATTTTTTCAAAAACTTTGACCAATAAGTTACAAAAAATCTTAATCTGTTTCTTTCTTTTTTATTACGATAGTAATTTTATCACATTACATTCTAAAGGTAAAGAAACAAGAAAAGTCATTTTGCGTATTATTGAATATACTTTGTGCCTCATTTATGTCTATTTTCTGTACACTTGCCGTATTTATATCATATACTGCGACAGTTTTAGAGTCATACGCAATTATAATTACAGGATTATTTATTGCGGTAAATGTAAATACCGGCTTCTTCATTGTCACAAAATACATAGCTTCTTTAAGTGTGATACCTTGGAATCTTGTAAGCTTATCATTCTCCCAATAGTTCACATAATCGGCCGCCTTTGACACATCAAAATTTGTATTCGCCGAAGTCTCCACCATAGCTCTCACATATACCATTATTCCGTTTCTTCTGACAAATCCCATATCATTGTATGCATCCTCTATAGCCTTTGTCGGTTCATCATATATACCTGCGAGTTTGGAATTTATATATACATAGTACATTTTCTGCAAATACGCTCCGTTCAACTCTATATTGTACAATACATTATTGCTGTTTACAGAAAGTTCCTTTGCATAGGAAACTTCACTCTCTATATACTTTGTAGTATCTACAACATAGTTTTTACACCTGAAGTTATCGGTATATGATGATACTCTGGTGTCATTTGTTATAGACTTATTACTTATAATAGTATCTTCTCCAGCTCTTGTAAAGTTTGTGCCGTCATACTGATAAAGGTCTATATGCACACGACTTCCGGATACATTTATATTGTCGATATATCTGTTGTCATAAGTATACTCCTTTTGCAACTCCAAAAGATTATTGTATATACTTACCTTTTCAAAAATATTTCCTGTAGACTTTCCGTTGATTGTACTTGAAACATTCTGCGCTTCAATAGCCACAACCAAATCACTGCCTATATATCCTATCGGCAACATTACCTCATTCTCATTGTCAAGCTGCTTGTTCTCTCCGGTAACAAAGTTGTAGATATTTAAGCCGTCTCCGACATTCCATGAAATCAGGCTCTTATCCTGACATATTGAATACTTTCCGTTTTCAAGATTTTCAGCAACCGTAACATAGTTTCCGGAACCTATATCCAGACCTACCACCTTATCAAGAAGCTTAAGATAAAGCATACCGCTGTCACTCAAAAAAGCCAGTTCATTTACAGACTCTTTCAGGCTTGCCGCATCCACATTAACCTTTACAAATGCCAGTTTTGAAACCTTTTTATCCTCTGAATACTTTAACAGACTCACACCGACATCACCGATATGAGCATCATCAACATTATATCCGTAGCTTAAAAAATACAGACCGTCTCCAAACTTAAGCGGCAATATACAGTCATTATTACCTGCCGTATAAGCTAACTCAAGCTTACCTTCTTTATTATCCGATAAAAACAACTTGTTGTCTGCGAGGAATGCAATCTTTTCACCGCTCTTATTTGAGATAATATTGGAAGCCTTATTTCCTACACCCAAATCAAGCTTTTTGGCATACTCAAGATTCTTTGAGAGTCTTTGATTCATAGTTCTTGTATAGTCAAGCATATACAGTCTTTGTGCGCCCACCTTACAAATAAAGTTCTCTTCTATATTATAGCTTTTCCCGTCGGCATCCGCAGTGAAGCCAAAATGTATCTCTCCTATCTTTCCGTTGTAATTTACAAGTTTCACTTCCTTCTCTGACGGAGTAAGCTTCATACCGTTATAACTCATCATCTCATAGTCGGACTTTAATGTAACATACTCAAGCCCTCTTGCATTACCTGTACCGTCACTCTCCAAATATACCGTATTTTCTCTGGCATTATTGCTGTCAAAGTTATTGTTTGAAAATGTATTTGCCATATCTATAAGCTTTTTTGCAAAATCCGTATTGCTTCTGATTATTCTGGTATAGTAATTGAATGTATTTGTCTTTGTATACAATCTTAATTGTAAAAAATATTCCTTATTCTCTTCCATCAAGCTTGAAAGGTGCAAATCAAGTATATCACCGTCCACCTTCTTTTTATCACCGCTTTCTACAAGTTCATTTGTATCAAATGTCCTGATACTGTAATCATAATCCTCTATTTCGGAAATATTTGCATCTACAATCCTAAACTTTATACTGAAATCATCAAGTACAAGTGATAAAACATTATCACTTGCCATTGTATCCATCTCGTCACTGTAACCGTACATCTTGTTTATATAATAATCTCCAAGTACATTGTAAAGCCTCGGTATATTGGTATCGCTTTTTGCAACCTCGTCCGTATCCGCACTACCTTTGTTCTTTCTCAAAAATGAATACAATAAAAATCCTGTCACCGCCAACAGAAAAACAAACACAAATATAATATATCTAAATTTTTTAGTTTTCATAAAAATCCTTATTCATCATCATTCTCTAAGATTGTAAAAGCTACAATCACAAATGCATTATACTATACTTTCAGCTCTACTTAAAATAATTTTTATTAAAAAAATGCCGTTCTAACAATTTTTCAATCGTTAAAACGGCATTTCTCAAATCTTATTTACCTGATACAAAAGATCTTATAAAATCAAAAAGCTTCTTGAATATATTTCCGATTCTTTTTATAGGTGTCATATTGTCATCTTCATTTTCCAAATCCACTACGGTGTCACTGTCACCTTTTTTTATCTCCTGTGTTCTAAGTACAACCTGTACGGAGTTCGGCTCAGGATTTTTGTCGGATGTAAATGATGTCTTTGTAGCCTCCGTATCAATCTTTAAAATATTACTGTCATTTTCAAGCTCGTCAACTTTTTCATCCCAAACAGACTTTAAAGTATCATTTGACTGCTTTAAAGTACCTGTAACATTCAGCGCATCCAATGACTTATTTACAATCTCCATACTTGCACTTAGGCTGTCCTTTGTTCCTGTATTCAAAGTATCCTTTGAGTTTTTATACATGTTGTTGATTGTATTTAATGTATCGGCTGCCACATTTATATTGGTATCTACAGAGTTTATTATGTTGTTTGCCGTATCAACAGCCGACAAGGTACTGTCATGATATGAATTTACAGTCTTGTTAAGAGCGTTCATATCATCAATAATCTCAGTCAGATTGAGCGTTGTAACCTGTATGTCATCAATCATATCGGTGGTATTGTTGGCCAGATCCTTAACTGTAAGTATCGAATCATTTATGTTTTTTACAGCATTTACACCGTCCTTTGCAATACCGGCATTTACGGCATCTATATATTCATTTGTTTCACCAAGCATTTTTCCAATCCCCTGATACATTGCGCTTGTTGAAGCCACTGCATTCTGAAGCGATCTGTAATACATGCTTTCGGCAGTATTTCCGCTTGCACTTGATATCATATTCGCACCTACAAGTCCTCCGTAGAGTTGTCTCAAGCTTTGGTCCATAGAGTAAATATTGATATTTCCTGCAGCGTTTGATGCTGTGGCAAGCACTCCGCTTCCGTCTATCATCTGCTGCAACTGCTGCGCTTTTTTCTTTGACAGTATCAACTTGTTACTCAAATCATTCATGGCTGCTGCCGCCTCAGCCGTTTTTGCCTGATTCAAAAGGTAGCCTATATGGCTTATAGAACTGTCTACCTCTCCCATACTGTCCGTCAAATCATACAGCACCGGTTTTAAATCACTTACTCCCTTATCTATCTTATTTATATCTTTATTAAAGTCGTTCAGGGCATTCTTTGATGTCACAAGATGCGGCACCATCTGTGAGGTCGTATTTGCAAGTGAATTAAGGTTTTGTATAGCCGTATCGGTCTGTCCCGTTAAGCTGTCTCCGTATGAATATAGTGTAGCCCTTGCCGACTGAAGCTCCTTTAATCCTCCGTTCAAGCCTTTAAGTCCGCCTCCCATAGAATTCATCACGTCAAGAAGTGCATTGCTACTGTTATATATCGCATTTACAGAGTCCTTTATATCATCCTTCGCATCATTTATTTCTTTTATCTTATCAAGTGAATCCATAGTTGCGGGAACCATTGCCATCATAATGCCTGCACTCTCAAAGCTGTCACTTCCTATTCTTATAGTAAAATCTTTTTCCTCTCCGGGAAATGCCATAAACAAAACTACCGTATTCTTACCGAGACTCTGTATCTGAGCTCCCGGAGCTTCCACGCTTAGATTCTTTGTCATATCCACATCCGTTCCAAGCATAAGAATCATATTGTTGTTTAAATAATCGGACTTTGTTTTTACAGGCTTTGCATTTATATTTATCTCAACCATACCTGATGCACCTGCCAAATTCTCAGCCTTTGTAGGTACACCGTTTAACTTATATGATACGTCAAAATTCCAAGGAAGTTCCAAATCGTTTGATTTCGGTGTGGCCTCATAGTAAAGCTTCTTGGAACTGTCAAGTGATGAAAAGCTCACCTGATTTGCATCAATTTTCGGTGCATTGTCTGAAGTCATATTTATAACATTGCTGTAATCTCCGTAGTCACTGAAATCGGTATAACCGTTTAAGCTGACTCCCTTTACAATACTCAAATCTTTCCTTGTTCCATAATAATCCAAGTTTGTATACACTGTTTCATCAACAGTTACCTGCGGTGTACCGGCAAGACCTGATAACATATTCAAAGATGTCATCAAGACAATCTGTGAAACCGCAACTCCCATTTTAGTCTTCTTTAATATATTTCTTTTAATATTCTTCTTATTCATCCTAACCGCCTCTATTTTACTATTGCTTTTTTCTATGGAAGTGATTATACTTTTAAGTACATTTATGTACAATAGTTAATTAAATGATATCAGTACTTTAAACAACGTTATTTTATTATTTGTTTATAAATATCAAATTTAATTGTACAATATATTTTGGAGGGATTATGAACGAACAAACATTGGACAGACGAGTAAGGAAAACCAGAGCACAGCTTAGAAAATGTCTAAGCACCTTGCTTGAGACTAAGAAAGTCCAAAACATCACAGTTAAAGAATTGGCACAGATGGCGGATATAAACCGCGGAACCTTTTATCTTCACTACAAGGATGTTTACGATCTGCTTGACAACATTCAAAGAGATCTTTTAAAGGATTTTGAAAGCATACTTACCACTATAGCTCCGGATACCGACAATCTCGTTCCTTTTATTGAGGCGCTGTTTTTATTCATATATAAGAACAAAGATATGTCAAAGATATTTTTACATGAGGATTTGGAAGCAAGCTTTTCAAGTGAACTGAGAAGTAAACTTCGTGTATGTGTTTTTAATAAGTATAAAGCGTTTATCAAGCAAAAGAATATGCCATACTTTGAATTGTACTACGATTTTATCATATCGGGAACGGTAGGTCTACTTGTCAGATGGGTTGACAGCGAATTTGAGATGTCACCTCACGAACTGGCTGTACTTACAAACTCCTTTATACAGAGCGGACTTACAAATATTATCGCATAGAAAAAGGGCTTATGATTATTCATAGGCCCCAATTTTTTATGCTTCTTCTTCAAAATGCTTTCTTGCAAAATCCATATCCTGTACTATCTCCATAGTTCCAAGGTACTTCCCGTTCTTATCTCTTACCGCCATATACTTTATAAGCATATCCTTGTCGTTTTTCTTCAACCATACAGATACCTCATCCTGTGTTCCCGATTTGAAGCTGCCGATGATTTCTCTTACCATAGGTTCAATCTTCGGCGGATGACATGAATATACATCCCTGTCAATAGCCATAAGCGGCCTTTTAAAAGCCTTAGGTGCATCATTTTCATTAAAGAAGCGATTTATATCCTTATCATCTACAAATGTAATCTCAAAAGGCATGGTATTTAGCATTGCAATAAGCTGCTCCTTACTAAAATGTCCGCCCGGTAAAACTATCTCACCGTCTATATCATCAAATTCTCTTTTCAGATTTTCTGCAAGTTCAAAGCTTTCCGGTACTACGCCCAAACAATTTTCATAGTCCTTGCTGTCAAGGTATATATTTACCCAGTCTTCACCTGTAAAATTGGCCGCACAGATAGGAAATAATATATTTTCTTCCTTATAAACCATCTCCTTAGCTCTTGTAAGTACAGCTTTTATATCTTCTACCCATTTCTCATCCTCTTTATCAACTGCAGACAGCCTTGCAAGCTCGTCTCTTATCTCGTCATCCACAGACCACATTACAGTTGCAGGCCCTGTGACATTGTACTTCGTCTTTAAAAGCGGGTATAAAAGATCTCCCTTTTTTGCATAATGTATTGAAAGTTCCCTTATCTTTTTTAAAAGCTCTCTGTCTACAGCATCATTATCAAGCTTTTTTTCAAATTCATCTATATAACTTTCAAGATTCTTATTCTCTTTTGTGAAAGTATTAAGCGGATGCCCCACAGTCTCTACAAGTTCCTTTGTATCCGCCCCCGCACCGCTTGCAAGGTCCAATGTCTTTTCTATCTCACTTGTCTCATTCTCAGTAGAACCGTGAAACAGTGCCGAATGAACGTCACAGAGTTTTTGTACCTCCTGATAAGGCATTCCCGACTCCATAAGTTCCTGCTCGGCTTTCATTATTTCACTTGCATCTACAGACTCAAACTTTTCTTTAAAATCTTTTTGAACGGACTCAAGTGATTCACCGTTTGAGAGTCTTAAAAGATACTTCTTTATAAGCTCGGTACTGCTTGCATCATCCTGTGGCAAATCCGAACTTTTTTTTGCTGCTTTGGGCTTATCTTCCGCTCCGTTTTCCTTAGAGTCTCCCTTTATCTCATATCCGTGCTCTGCAAAGACTTCCTTTATCTTCTCAAGCGGAATCTTTTTCATCTTGGAACCCTTATTCACTGTAATAATTCTGCCCATAGAATTCAACATAACAGGATTTTTTATATCCGCAAATCCCAGACTTGCAAATATATCTATAAAATCAGGATACTCCTTTGCAAGTTCATAAACCGGTTTATCTAAATCAAGTATTTTACTCATACATTTCTCCTTCTTATCTAAGTTAGTGTACCCTAATTATAATATTATAGAAGACTTTTTTCAGTATTATTTGTTACAAAAAATACTTTTATAAAAAAGGACCGGCACATAAGCGCTCGGTCCTAAAATGTATCAATATTTTTTATTCCGCATCAATGCCGTACATATTGCAAAGTGCTGCAAGTCCGCCCTGGTAGCCACTGCCTATAGCATTGAACTTCCATTCGTCACCGTTTTTGTACAGCTCTCCGAATACTACGGCTGTCTCTATTGAGAAGTCCTCTCCAAGGTCATATCTTAAAAGCTCTTCACCTGTATTCTCATCAAAAATTCTGACAAATGCGTTTGAAACCTGACCGAAGTTCTGTCTTCTTGCCTCAGCCTCATAAATAGTAACTGTAAATGCAATCTTTGTAATCTCAGCCGGAACTTTTGATAAATCAATCTTAATCTGCTCATCATCTCCGTCGCCTGCACCTGTAAGATTATCTCCAAGGTGAGTTATAGCACCTGAAGGGTGACTGAGATTACCGAAGAATACAAAATCATTCTGACTTGAAACCTTGCCTGAATCTGTAAGACAGAATGCTGCCGCATCAAGGTCAAAATCCGAACCTGTATCATATGCGTTTGTGTCCCATCCAAGACCTACTACTACATTCTTAAGACCCGGATTACCCTTTGTAAGACTTACTTTTTGTCCCTTTTTTAAACTAATTGGCATACTAACCTCCTGAATATATAATGTTGTTGTCTGTTGTATACAACAATACATTATTTTCACTAATTTCTTTGCTTCAATGATATATCAAATATAACTTTTTTTCAATTAGTCAATAATAATTTAAGAATGTTGTAACTATATTACAGTAGCACCGAAAGGCATAAGTGACAGCTTTGCAAGTTTGAAAAACTGCTTGCCGAAAGGACAAAATGCCAAACCTGCAAACTTAAAACATTGAAGCCCGAGAGGTATACCGATAACGGTAATACAGCATAGACATCCGGCAATTATCCAAGAAATACCGCTTAAAAATCCTCCAAAAATCAGCCACAAAATATTCCCCAAGAGACTCATAAAAACTCCTTCATATAAACAATTTAAAATGTAATCGCTGTCTATATGTAATCAATCACAGACTTCTTTGAAACCTTACAAATAACACCTTTCTCAGTCTTAAAAACCACCTTCACAGTTGCACTCTCACCTATCTTATCATACAGCCTGCCTGCACTCATAGACTCGCCAAGTACGGTATACGGACTGTTTGCCACATACCCTATCTTGCCTATGCCCTCACAGAGCACCTTTATTGCTTCTTTGTCAAACTCATTGTCAGGCTCCTTCTCCAATACAAGCTTCATACCTCTTTCCAAAAATTCATCTCCGAAGTAGTGCCTTGTTCCTGTCAGTGTGATATAAACCTTTCCCATAATCTTCTCCTATCGAATATTTTTTATAGCCAAAATATACCATTTAAGCTGTCCGTTAAAAATACCCTCGAAGATATTACTCGTATTTTTTCAAAAATTCCTTTGTATACTCCTTTATCTCATCCACCACTTCCTTAGGTGAAATAACAGTCACATCTTTTCCGAGGCTGAAAATCCAGCCGAAAAACTGCAAGCTTACATTAATATCCACTACCAACTCGCTATAGCCTTCATCAACTTTCATAAAGAGTATATCTTTTCCGAATCTGTCTATGAATACTCCGCACATATGATTTGCAAATCTGATACATACCTTTTTCTTGTCTCCATGATACATACCGAATGTTGCCTTCGAGTACTTTGCCATATCAAAGTTTTTGAACTCTTCTTTGCCGGCTCTTTCCTCTTCACATATACAAATGTTCATCATCTTGTCCACACGATAATGCTTTATTTTCCGGTCCCAGTCGTCAAAGGCAACCATATAGTAGTTCTCATCATCCCAAAGCAATGCCCAAGGACTGACTGTAAAAAAACTGCCGCCATGCCTTGCAACCAGTTTTTTATCAATATCCCATTTATAGTACTTGAATTTAATCTTTTTGTTTTTATTGATTGCGGTGTGTATATCGTCCACATTGTAATATACACTCTCATTCATAGTCTTTACACGGTCATTTATAAAAATCTGTCTCTGCAACTGCTTTGCCTGATGCTCACTGACAAAGTTTTTCACCTTTGCAATAAGTATCTTTGACTTCTTTTGTGTAATAAACTTGGCAGACTGCACAGCATCTATTAAAAGCTTGACCTCCGCCAGCTCAAACTCTCTGCCTGCTATATGGTAAAAAGTCTCTCTGCCTTTTTGTTCTTTTAATATTTCAATGCCGAATTCACCCATATCCTTAAAGTCTTCATAGATACTCTTTCTCTCGGCACTTACACCATATCTGCCAAGTTCATCAAGTATCTGCGCCATAGTCAGACTGTGCTCGTCATCAGTCTTTTCAGCCATTATCTTCATAAGGTATGTAAATTTGAACTTTTGATTGCTCCCCCTTGCCATAAGGACTCCTTTATCTTTATTATACTTCTATCCCGCTCATTATCTCTCCGATAGGAGCATTCACATAAAGCTCGGCATTCACAGCCTTTGCGGTATCCGACTTATTGATTACTACAAGATGTTTTCCTCTGAAATAGTCAATGAAGCCTGCCGCCGGATATACAACCAAAGATGTTCCTCCTATAATTAGTGTATCTGTCGATGCTATAGCTCTTATCGCAGAGTTTATTACATTCCCGTCAAGTCCTTCTTCATACAGTACCACATCAGGCTTTATCATACCGCCACAGTTGCAATAAGGTATTCCCTTTGAATCCTTTACATATTTTGCATCATAGAATTTGCCGCATTTCATACAGTAGTTTCTATGTATACTTCCATGCAGTTCATACACAATCTTGCTTCCTGCAGCCTGATGTAATCCGTCAATATTTTGTGTCACCACAGCCTTAAGTTTTCCGGCATGTTCAAGCTCCGCGAGTTTATTATGTGCGGCGTTAGGCTTTGCATCAAGGCACATCATTTTATCCTTATAAAACTCATAAAAAACTTCAGGATATTTCATAAAGAAGCTGTGACTTACCACCTGTTCCGGAGAGTACTTATACTTTTGATGGTAGAGTCCGTCCGCACTTCTAAAGTCCGGAATACCGCTTTCGGTAGACACACCTGCCCCACCGAAAAACACTATATTGTTACTGTCATCAATAATTTTTTGAAGCTTTGTCTTCTCATCTTCATACATATAAACACCCGCTTTCACCTACAAATACTTGTACTTAATATTAATGTCCCTTATGTTTTTTTCTTTTCTTATACTGTTTTAATAAAAATCTCTTAAGCACATCCGCCTCTTTTTCTTCTCGCCTTCTTACCTTACTTTCCTTCTTATTTTGTTCATGTTGCGATTTTAATGCAAGCTGTGACTTTGTTCCTATACCGGATACTTGCATCTGCTTTCTTACATCACGTTGAGCTTTCTTCGGATTTGTTTTGTTTTTCTTTATCTTTGTGTGAACGGCAGGGC
Organism: Lachnoanaerobaculum sp.; assembly: GCF_057250505.1. Taxonomy (NCBI): domain Bacteria; kingdom Bacillati; phylum Bacillota; class Clostridia; order Lachnospirales; family Lachnospiraceae; genus Lachnoanaerobaculum; species Lachnoanaerobaculum sp. Next base: position 21,624 of record NZ_DBHIEQ010000004.1, read on the forward strand.
TGAATACCAAACTATAGTAATTTTTTATTATGTAGTCTAATACCTCATAGCCCTTAGGCTCTGCACCGAAAGTTACTTTTGATACAACAAGAAAGTTGTTTTCAACATGCTCAAACACACCTACCCAAAACGGATTTTCAAAAAATACAGTTAATTTGACATTTATATCATTCATCGCCATCCCTCCAATTTCTTTACAAAGAACGGACAACCCGGAGGGGCAGGTTACTTACCCTATATAATTATAGGACTGCCGGGCTACCTACCGGCTATAGCACAATAAATGTACATTGCGTTTTTATCTTTGCTTTTATAATCAAGATTAAACTTGACTGTTCGCTATTATTCTCTCATATAATAAATAGTTATTCAATAAAAATCAAACTTTTATATACAACAAAAACGATAATGACAAGCATTTATCACAAGTCATTACCGCCAAAAATGTTCCCTGCGGGAATCGAACCCACAATTACAGCTTAGGAGGCTATCGTTATATCCATTTAACTAAGAGAACTGCTATTTGAATTTCCACAACGTAAAAAGTATACAACAAATATACACTTCTTTCAAGCTGTTTTTCCTGCGGCAGCCTTTAGCCGCCGCTAAAAATTATTTAAGTTGCTTATGTACACCTCTTTCAAAGAAGGAATTCGTCTCACTGACCACTACCCCGCTTAGTGCAATCAAAGCTGTAAGGTTAGGTATTGCCATAAGTCCGTTACATATATCGGCTATAGTCCAAACCGCCTGAACGGTCATATAAGGTCCGATAAAAATACAGGCAATATAAATCCATCTGTATGCGGTAATTGCCTTAGGCTTATTTCCTATTATATATTCAAGACATTTCTCTGAATAATAATCCCAACCCAAAATAGTGGTAAAAGCAAAGAACACCAAACATATCATAAGTATAAAAGCCGCCACTTTGTCGGGGAAAGGCAATCCCATCTGAAATGCCTTTGTAGTGACAGCTACACCTTCAAGTCCCATATTCCATGCACCTGTGATAACTATGGAAAGACCTGTCATTGTACATATAATAATAGTATCTATAAAAGTTCCAAGCATTGATATAAGCCCTTGACGAACTTCTTCCTTAGACTGTGCCGCAGCCGCTGCAATCGGCGCACTTCCAAGTCCGGCTTCATTTGAGAAAATACCTCTTGCAATTCCCTTTTGCATAGCAACAATCATGGCTCCGAACATACCTCCTCCAAAGGCTCTCAGTCCGAATGCTCCCTCCACTATCTCTACCAATGCGGCAGGTATCTTTGTAATGTTTAATCCAAGTATAATAAGGACCACCAAAACATATACAATTGCCATAAAAGGAACTACAACCTGCGCTACATTTGATATCCTTTTTAATCCGCCGATCAAAACAAGTGCCACAAATACGGTAAGTATAATACCTGAGATAACAATTGTAATAGAATAATCTCTTCCGAACAGATTTACATAATGTACACTGTCAGCATCAAAAAAATTGCCTACAGCACTTGTAATACCGTTTATCTGTGTAAAAGTACCTATACCGAAGAGTCCGACCATTATACCGAAAACAGCAAAAATCTTTGCAAGCCATCTAAACTGCTTTCCCATTCCGTTCTCAATATAGTAAAAAGGTCCGCCTATTATATGTCCGTCCTTTTCTACAACTCTGTACTTTACCGCAAGCAGACATTCCGCATACTTTGTTGCGGTTCCTACAATGGCAGCCATCCACATCCAAAATAATGCTCCGGGACCGCCTGAAACTATTGCCGTTGCGACACCTACAATATTTCCGGTTCCTATCGTAGCCGAAAGTGCCGTACAAAGCGCCGCAAAACTTGATACTTCACCGCTTCCGTCTTCCTCGTCTGAAGAAAACATATATCTGATTGCAAGAGGAAATCTTCTTATTTGCAAGCCTCTAAGTCTTACAGTCAAAAACAGTCCTGTTGCCAAAATCAAAATGATAAGCGGCAAGCCCCAAACGAAATTGTCAACCTTTCCCAAAAAGTCAGTTATAGTATTTAACATATATTACCTCTCCTTATACTTTAGTATGTTAACACAATACAGTAAAATATGCATCTGTTTTTTACATTCTTTGAAACAAATATTAATTTTTTCTTTTTCGGTTGACTAAGCCGCTTTAAGCATTATAAAATTATAATTAGACTAAATTTTAAGAAAGAATGGAATAATATGAGACTTATCAAAAAAATATGTGCGGCATTTGTTGTGATGTCCACACTGCTTGCAAGCACAAGTGTAAGTGCCTATGCCGCCTTACCTGTGGAAAAGCTTTCTGTATCAAAAACTGCAAATCACATCATACTTATTGTCGGATATAAGAACAATAAGAATAAGGTAACCGTAAACGACTATACAAAGTCAAGCGACGGAAAATGGACAAAGAACTGGTATGTCAACGGCATCGCCGGTACCAACGGTATATCTACCCAAAAGAGTGAGGGAGATAAAAAGACTCCTGAAGGTGTATTCAACGCTATGTTCGCCTTCGGACTTAAGGACAATCCGGGAAGCCTGCTTGAATACAGAAAGATTGGCGACGGTGACTACTGGGTAGACGACTCAAACAGCGCCTACTATAACACTTGGGTAAATACATCAAAGGTAAAGAAAGACTGGGCTTCAGCTGAGGACCTTAAGGCGGCTTATCCTTTCTACAACTACGCTTTGGCACTGAACTATAACACTGAAGCCGTACCGGGTAAGGGCTCAGCTATCTTTATCCACTGTACAAAGACAGACAATGATACATCATCGGCAGGTTGTATCAGAATCCCTGAAGATTATATGAAAAAACTTGTAAACGGCGTAGATGCCAATACAAAGATAGTGATAATACAAAATGTAGATAAGCTTTCAAGCTACTAATAAAAAGACGTACCGAATAGGTACGTTTTTTATTGTAAGATATTATTCATGGCCTGATAACATATCATCTTCTATAAGCTCCTTGGTATCCATTATTCTAAAACACCAAATACTCGGATCAGTGGTAATATCATCAAAGAAATCTTCCAGAGTGCCTGCAGGTGCCAAAACACCCAAAACATACGGCTTTAATTTTACATTCCCGATTTTCTTTAAATGAGGTAATAATTCGCCCAAATCCTTATGATTAAACCATCTGTCTGTTTCAAGTGCAATCTCGGCATTCATTTTTTTATAAGCGATTTGGCTGTTTAAAAAATCATCCATTGTAGGCTCACACTTTTGTAAGTTTCTTGTACAGGCAAAATGATATTCTATCTTTCGAGGTCTTACATCCAGGTCTGAGACAAAACACATTCCATACTCATTCTCGAATCTTATTGATATAACATCTCCAAGCTCAAAATAAGGCTTCCTTACTTTTACAGGCTTATATTTTTTAACAGGCCTTTGATTCTCACTTTGCAGTTGGTCAGCCAGCTTATCAAGTGCTTTTTGTCTTTTTTTCATAGCCTTTTCATCTATTTCGTTCCAAAGCTCGCTTGCACCCTTTGATATAATCTTTAAGGCTTTATTTTTTATATTCTCATCCGTACTTCCTATCTTCCAAAGTGCATAGGCAAAGCTTGTCCAATATATTTCCGTATATAGCTCGTCGGTACAAAAATTGCTCTCCTCATTCAGCCAATCTTTTTTGATAATATCTACATCTGTGCCGTCTTTATAGCGCTCCACAATATCATTATAAATATCATAGGCATCGTCACTGTCTATTATCTTTACCCCATCTATTGCCATAGTTTTCCTCACAAACCGTCTAAAGCGATAACCGCAGTTCTTATAATATTTATCTAAAACAACTTGCTTAATATAGTTTTCGGTATGCACATCATAACAGTACGTTCAGGGTCCACCACCTGACAAAATCTCAAGTCTCCGACAGCACTGATTAACATACCTGCATCATTAAATGAGAGTCCAAGTTTCTTTTGCATTATCTCATTTGTGATTCTTACCGCATGAAATACAGCTTTTTCAATCTCTTCGTGAGAATAGATCACACCGCAGATATCATCGTTTTCAAGCATCGGTGTCTCAATACTTACACCCTTTATTACAGAGAGCCTCACTGTTACATCAGCTGAAATTTCCACACCGCTGACCATTACTTCACCGTCTCCCATAGCCGCATGTACATCACCTAAAGAAAATATTGCACCGTCATGAAATACAGGGAAATAAAGAGTCGCGCCTTTTGCAATCCTCTTATTATCCATATTTCCACCATGATTTCCCGGTGTACCGCAATTTATAGCTCCGCTCCTTGGTGCTACACCTATTACACCTATCATAGGATTTACATCAAATACAATATTTTCATTAAAGTAAACCTTGTTATCTTCCACCTTCAAGCGCTTTACAGACTCTTCTTTTACCAAAGAACCCAATACACCGTTATCAGGCAGCGCACACATCACACCTTGGTTTTCGAGTCTAATGTCAAGTATTTCAACTTTAAGCACATCCCCTGCAAGAGCATTTTTTACATAAACAGGTCCTGTAGCCGGATTGATACAATCCCAATTCAGGTTACCGATTGATGAACCTTCTTCACTTAGCTGGTTATCAAAGCAATCATGTGTACGGAAAATCAGAGTTTCACCGTCCTCAACTTCCGCTACACATTTATTTTTTCCGTCAAATGCAAAAACCATATTGTTTTCGATTATTTTCATATTAAAATTCGATCCTATATTCTCCTTTACAGAATAGTGAATCTTCTCCTTTCTGCAAAACCTGTTTTAGTAATATTTCCATCTTTTCATAATTCTATAATAAATATAGTTCTTACTTAAGTATAGTTGATTATGCTCTATATCTTTATGTACTGACTAAAATATTAAGCTCTTTTAGTAGACTTTCTATATTTGGATATTCACCATAAACATCCCTATATTTTTACGCAATAATATAAATTCTATTTTCTTAAAATCTCATGTGGAGCTTCTATTTCATTTGCCAAGGTATGCTCTGTTAATTCTGACATCAATTTCAATTTTTTATTAATCAATGGTCGCATACAATTAGGAACATGTTCCTGATGCGCTCTGTGGATTGCTACACATTCCTTACAGTTTCCGTGATAACGACAGGCTTTCAGGCAAGGACAGTGATCTTTGTCTTTATACTCCTTACGAAATTCCGCTGCAAATTCTTCTTGCAGTCTCAGCCCCTCGACACGGTTTCCCTTATGAAATTCTACCATTGCATCCAGTTCTTTCTGGTTCCCTTCAATCTTCATGTTATTATATCGCCTCCATTTCAACTATTCCTCATTTTCTGATAAATTCCAGTTTATGCATTTATCTAATACAATCCCACGTAATCTTTCCAAAACACAAGTCCATCTTCTTCCACCATACTACTCATCAGTTCAGTGAACTCTTTTTCATTATTCTTCCAAAGTGCATACTGTCCTGTTCCCATGGCTCTCACCAGTTCTTCAAAGTTCAAAGCAATCTGTATTTTTTCTTCATAACTCATATCACTTGTAAAGGCATATATCTTTCCTGAGCTGTATTCAAGTAAAATAGTATATGGATCTCCGTTTGCAATAATAATAATTCCTTCTTTTTGTAGAATATGATAATCACTGTATTCAAGATTTCTATTTATTAACCAATCAAGTCCAATCTCATCATTGTTGCCAAATTGATAACTTAAAAAACCGACATTACCCCAGTTATATTTTAAAATATAATCCGAGAATACCTGATCTAAATATTCTATTTTCAACAATTGTTTTACTTTATCAAGACTTGAATATGGAATATTCTCTTCTTTGAGAATCATTCCGTCAGTTATCTCTTCATCAAGTCCATTGGTTTCATCAAGAATCGAAGATATTATCTCATCAATTGTTAATAGTTTCATATATGATACCCTATATCCTGTTTAGACTATAAACTCAATATATTTTCCCCTCAAATAATTCAAATATTTATACAGCTCTTTTTCCACTAAATTTACACTATTTTTTCACTATTTTACATTATCTCATTGCATAAAAATTGAAACTACACTCTACTTAACAGTTTCCTACTACATCTTCAACACGATAACATGAGCTATCTTTCTTACTAGCCTTTTCAATCTCGAATTTCAATATTTGATTCAAAAGTTCTTCATCAAATTCTACCGTTTCATACATACTGATCATTTTTTCAAATTGACCGGCTCTCCTCATTAAGTCTGCTCTTGTCAATTTCAGGCTGTCTTCGTTTTCGTATCCTTTATCTAACAACCTTGTTGCAAGTTCTATAGCAAGCTCTCTACAATGCTTTGCATTTACTATATCTGCATCATCATCACATGACCATGCGGCATGTAGTACTGCAAAAAATGCATCTTCTATATTATTATCAAACATGTTTATTAAGTAATATTTATAAAACTCTTTTGAGAGATCAGATACAAATGGTATTCCTTCACAATTACAATATTTATCAGAATTAAGCCATTCTCTATCCACTCTGCTTAAATTTGAAACATCTTCTGAAACATATCCACATCCAGGGCATCTCTGCAACCACACATTCATAGTGCTTCGCATCATTTCAGCAGGCCTCAAATCCAGATCAGGTCCACCACCAAGATTATTGGTACTTGCCAAAGCCATATATTCACTTACTGTACCACAAACCGAACATTTACGCATAACGTTAACTATTCTTGACATATTATCTCCTCCATTCTCGCTTCCTTACGGTCCAGCATAACAACCGCCTCACAGTTAACTGTGTTTGGGAACATATCTACTCCCACGCATTTTTCCATTCTGTAGCCTGCGGCTTCCATTACCTTAAGGTCTCGCACAAATGACGTAGGCTTACAGGATATGTACACTATTTTCTCTGCACCGGATTCAAGTATCTTTGGCAGTGCTTTAGGATGTATTCCGTCTCTTGGCGGATCGAGTATTATAATATCAGGATTAAAACCTAATGTATCCACAACCTTTAAGTGTAGATTTTCCAAATCCGTTCTCTCCAACAAAAATTGTGACCGGTTTAGCCATCCATTATCCATTTATACCCTACCTCCACATTTTCCCCAAAAATAAAACTCGATACTTATACTTATCTACAACTTCTAACTTATCTACAACTTCTAACTTATCTCTCTTCTGTCTTGGAACAGATTTACCTATAGTGCCCTGCCCAATCATGAGAAATATGTGTAGACTATGACGTTTATGATTCAGGTCCTATTCAACGATTAAATTTATTTTCCATAGAATTGGCAAACTTTACCAAGGCTAACATAACAGGAACCTCAACCAGAACACCTACTACGGTTGTTAGCGTTGCTCCTGATAATAACCCAAATAAAGATATAGAAACTGCAACGGACAGCTCAAAAAAGTTAGATGCACCAATCATACCACAGGGAGCTGCAATTGAAAATGGCAGCTTTGCTAAATATGCCATGAAAAATGTTATTGCAAATATAAACAAAGTTTGAATGATCAAAGGAATTGCAATAAGGATAATATTTAGTGGCTGATCCAATATCTTCTGTCCTTGAAATGAAAATATTATAATCAACGTCAACAATAATCCCATCATAGTATATTTATCAAATGCAGGGATAAAGGTTTTATTTAGGTAGTCCTCCCCTTTATTTTTAATGATTATACTTCTAGTTACCATGCTTAAAACAAGAGGAACAACAATAAATAATACAATGGACAATAAAAGTGTTCCCCATGGAATATTTATATTTCCAACCTTTAATAAGAAGCTCACAATCGGTATATATGCAATCAAAATAATTAAGTCGTTACTAGCTACCTGTACTAAGGTATAAGCACTATCACCTCTTGTTAACTTGCTCCATACAAATACCATTGCGGTACATGGTGCAGCTCCGAGTAAAACCGCCCCGGCTAAATATTCTGATGCCAATTCCTTATTTATAAATCCCTTATAAATAATAATGAAAAATAAGGAAGAGATTAAATACATGCTGAGTGGCTTAATGATCCAATTCACAAACCATGTAATAAATAGACCTTTAGGATTTTTGCCTATATCTTTGATACTCTTAAAATCAATTTTCAACATCATTGGATAAATCATTATCCAAAGTAAAATTGTTGTTGGAATAGACACGTTATAGAACTCAAATTTTCCTAACCATTCCGGAATAGAAGGAAAATATTTCCCAATAAATATGCCTATTACCATACAAATCAATACCCAAAAAGTCAGGTTTTTTTCAAAAAAACCAATTCCATTTGTTTTCTTCATTTCTAAATCGCCTCAACATTCTCAATTATTTTATGAACCTTACTTTTCATCTCCTTAATGCTTTGTATAAACTCTTCATCATTTTTTCTTCTTATATCTGATAAAGTTTATCACCACAAAGGTCTTCTTTTGTCCATTCAATGATGGCTAGTTTTCCTGAGGTATGATCTAAAATTTTGTTAATCCATTTCACTTCTTCATTTGCTTTAGCAGATAACATCTTGTTACCGGGATTTGCTTTATACAAGGAAGAATTAACAATCCACCAATTGGTATGAATGGATGCCCTTGTTAGATCTTCTTCTAATCGAGATGCCTCATAAAACGGGGTAGCCTCCGCCAAGCTAACGATTAATACTTCTGTTTCCTCTCCCCTTAATCTGGGTAACAAGTTTTTTACAGATTCAGGTATCTGTCCTTGTGTTCTTTGAACTTCTTGATGATAACTTAAAGTTGAGTCTAACAACAACAAGGTATGACCTGTAGGAGCAGTATCAATCACCACTATTTCATCGTCTGCTTTTTCCACGAGCTCTGCAAAAGCTCTAAATACAGCTATTTCTTGTGTACATGGTGATCTTAAATCTTCCTCAATGTAAGCTACATCATCCTCGCTCATTGTTTTTCTTGCATTTTCAAGTATTTCATCTTGATATTTTTTTAATTCTTCTTTTTCATCAATATGACTCATAGATATTCCACTTGAACTATCTAGCATAAATTTGATATGGTCAGCGGGATCTGTTGTAGCCAGATGTACCTTTTTACCAAGTTTGCTTAGCTTGAGGGCAACGGAAGATGCAATCGTAGTCTTTCCTACACCGCCCTTGCCCATAGTAAAAATTACTTTTCTATTATTTTTTACAAGATCACTAACAACATCATCTAAGTTAAAGATTTTGCCTTCTACTTCCACTTTTTGTTCATTTATTTGATCTTTCTTAAGTAAATTCCTTATAGAGTCGATTCCGGTAATGTTGTATGATCTCAAAGCAATTGTATAGGTATCAAACTCCGTTAAGATATCCGGCATATTTTCAAGGGCTAACTTTTGTTTGTTAAATATACTTTCAGATAAGTCATCATCATAATTTTCTAAGATACCATTAATCACTAATATTTGATTTTTTATTCCAATCTCAGATAGCTCCTTTGATGCTCTGGCTACCTCATTAAGTGGTGTTTTATCAGGCCTTGTAACTAATACCAGAGTTGTTAAACTCTTATCTGATAAATTTTCAACTGCCTTTTTATAGGTTTCTTTTTTAGACTCTAATCCTGAAAGCTGTCCTAAACAGGATGCTCCATGGGTACTTTCACTGATAAAATCAGTCCAAGCAGAAGGAAGCTGTAACATTCTAAGGGTATGACCTGTAGGTGCTGTATCAAATATAATATGGCTATAGTCTGTATTAAGCTTAGAATTTGTAATGAAATTAGAAAACTCATTAAAGGCAGCAATCTCTACTGTACAAGATCCGGATAGCTGTTCTTCCATACTCTCAATAACAGAATCAGGCAATTTACCTCTAAAAGGTGCTACAACACTTTCTTTATAGTTATGTGCCGCTTCCAATGGATCCAGATTGATTACTTCTAAATTATCTACTCCTTTAATTGGCTTTGCTTTACCGTCTAATTCTGTTTCAAAAACATCTTGAAGATTTGAAGCAGGATCTGTACTAATCAGCAGCACTTTCTTTCCTTCATCTGCTAAAGCCACTGCTGTTGCACAAGCTGTAGATGTTTTACCTACACCTCCCTTGCCTGTGAAAAATAGATACTTGGTTAATTTAATATCCGCAAGATTAAATTCCTTCATAATTCCCCCTTAGCAACAAGAGCTGTTATTTCCACAACACCCTTGATCCGGTTCTTCATCTTCACTACAGCAAGAATCATCACCTGAAGAACAACAGCCATTTTGCTTACTACTTTCAAGATAATCTTTAGAGATTTGTAAAAGTTCCATTATTTCTTCATTCTTTGGATATCTGCCCTCTATGACTATATCCTCATCCACAAGAATTAATGGAAGACTATCGGTTCCATTTTTATCCAAAGCCTCTTTTACCTTGTTATTATTGACAAATGCCATTGGCTTACTTGATAAATTGTATCTTTCAATAGTGATACCATTTTTCTTCAAGTTGTTAATCACTGTTGAAATACGTACGAGTTCAGGATCCACATTAACTCCGCAAACACCTGTATCACAACACATGGCCGGTTCATAAATTGACATTCTTTTCATTTTTTTACACCCTTTCTTTAATTGGTTAAATTAGATTTCATTGATACATCAAGTTTTTTTGATATGAAGAGTATTTTTTTAGTTACCCTTAAGGGTAACTAATTTCTTGCAGTAGATTCTAAAAACATCTGTATTATTTTTTGTCTTCCTTGTTCAGATATAGTGTAGTGAACCCACTTGCCTTCTTCTCTTGCTGTAACAATTCCTGACTCTATCAATATTTTCATATGGTATGACAAGCCCGATTGCGTTAAATCCAGTTTTTCCAGTAAAACACAGGCACACAGTTCCCCATTTTTCAATAAATCCAATATCTCTAGGCGAATCGCTACTGAAAAGGCTTTAAATATCTTTGCAGTTTTCACTAAATCTCTCTTCATGAAAGCCCCTCACATCATTTTTTTTTGATATGTTGATCATATCACTAATTGTTCTCCTTGACAAGTCTTATTATCTGAGATATCAAAAATGTTTCCGGATAATCTTGGTATCTTTGACTTGTATCTACTTAGTTGATTTTTCTCACAAAAAATACGGCTTACTCAAAGCTGCCGCCTCCGCAGTTCGCCGTTTCCGTTCTGTCTGCGTGCTTTGCACTTGACAATCACGGACGGCTATTGCATGGGTGGTTTGTAATGCTCTCACTTCCCTTACGGTCGTGACAGCATAACAACCGCCTCCTGAAATCCTTCAATCTAGCCTTGCATCTTGCTCACTCCCTTCGCTCACTGTACTGTCAGTATATCAGCCGCACGGATTAAGGCTCGACATTCTGTGCTCTCTTCGTCAGGGCAGTTTCCTTTCCGCGACCCATTTTGTCCACCCATTCACATCAGCTTCAGAGAGAACATCAAAACCATTCTTCTTCCAGAAATGCGTGGACTGCGGGTTCCCTTTATCTATCGCAAGCCGAACTGATGTTTTTCCTGTGCTTAGTAAGTAATCTATAACCTCATCAATAATAGCAGTTCCTATCTGCTTCACCTGATACTGCGGATTCATCATAAAAAAGCCAATATACGCAATCTCCGCTTTAGGGTACCCATCTATCAGATCCATAATAGCTACCAGTTCCCGGCCATCAAAAAATCCAAAATAGTATTTATCTTGCATATCTATTCCCGGCGGAGTTGCCTTCATATCATCAAGAATATTCTCCTTGGTTGGTCGTGCTTCGGTATACTCATAAAAAACTGTATTCTGCTTGCAAATCTCAACAAGCATCTCTATATCCGCTTCTTCCAAAATGCGGACCGAATACCTCTTGCTAAGCTTAGAAATATCGATCATAGTGTGTATAATTCTCCCATAAAATACTGTTCCTGAAAACTGATGGCCTCCAGAATATCCTCTGTCTGAATCGTTTCTCCGCTTAAGCTAACGATCCACTTATCTTCGTTATCATTCAGGCGATGATATACAGCAATGACCTTACCAGTATATGATTCCAGTGGCTGATCCGTCCCAAATACATACACATCCTGCTCAGCCCCATCCTCGGCAAATACTCCATCAACATAGCCATAATTGATGGGATATATCATCTCCGGATGTCTTGGATGTGCACTTCCCAGTAGCCTGTCAATCGTTCCGCTCACTGTGGTTCCAAGTACATCACTGTAATCCATTGAGACAATATCCGTTTTATACACACGACTATCTTCTCCGTGGGCATCCTTCATGATCTTCCAGAATTGATATCCGTACTTCTCATAGAGCCCTGTTTCGCCCGTAGAGATGTAGATATGCTTATGTCTATCATTCTTTGCAAGCATATAAACATATTCCAGCAATTTCCCAACACGTCGTTTTCCTCTATACTCTGGAAAAGTATACACAAAACCGACCCAAGGTGTCAGTGACGGCTCCCGTACATCATCCTGTTCAGCGTATGTACAGAAGGAAATCAATTTGTCGCCATCAATAAGAAGGAGCGCTTTGGTCGATTCACCGCACAGCTCCTTCAGTTTCTGATCACGAAGCAGTTCATACAGATATTTACCTGCTCTCCAGTCACTCTTATTTATTTCGGAAAGCCAGTGATTTTGGTCATCGCTGGCATAAAAATCAATGGTTTTCATGCCAAATTCTCGTTTCGTCCTTCATCCCTTAAAGATAGAACCATAAGTATGTCATCGCTATAAGTCCCATCATCATATTTATTTGCATTCGGTACACGACCGCACTCTTTGAATCCCAGGCTTTCATAAAGATGATAAGCTCTGTCATTTCCTTCTACCACAGTCAACTCAGCCTGTCCATACCCCTGCTCCTTTATTTTTCGGAGTAAGATTTCCAACAACAGTCTTCCCAATCCAAAGCCTGTGTATTTCTGAAATAATGCAATCCCTATCCCGGCACGGTGTTTTGCTCTACGGCTGCTTGTTTTCCCTTCAAAGGAACAGTTTCCCGCATACTCTCCATCTACAAACGCGAGTATCAACAAGCCATTTTCTGATTCATTGTGTTCCTTGATGAAACTAAGCTCCCCTTCAGTAGTGTACTTAACCTCATCCGACTCACACATCAAAAATCTCGTTTCTCCGGTAACAGTTTTCAGATAGTCGATCAGCATATTGGCATCATCAGCATTTTCGTTTGCGCTGCGAAGCAATATTTCTTTTCCATCCAATTCGTATTTTTCTTCCCGTAATATCATATTATTCTACCTCCACGACATTAAACGAAAGCACCGTTTCTTCTTCATTCAGATGATGGACTTCCGGTTTGAATGGTGCTGCCACGATATTCCATAGCTTTTTCGCACCGCTATTTTTCTCGTTATACTTAATCTCCCATTCCCCCGGATGTCTTACCAGAATCATTTTCGCTGCATCATAGGCAAAATGTTTCCTCCGGAATGATGGGAATATCGTAAACTCTGCCATTGTATAATCCGGATTCCGGCCTATATTTGAATACGGGCAAAGCATCGAAAACCCTACCAGCACATTATCATTGTATATGAAATACGCCGCCCGCCTCGGGTCTAAAAAATAGTCATCAAAATGACCATAATGATAATTGCCGTTTTCATCCATAGGATCATCATAATACAATGTCATCTCATACAGATATTTCTGATTAATGTTCCAAAGCAAGTCTCGATCCTTAGCCTGAACGGTCTGTAAATCTATCATTTTTCTATCCTCCGCATCTTTTGCTCGAAAATATGGACTTCTTCTCCTAAGACATATTGTTCCGGCAACATATCACGGTTTAATCATCTGAAACGCCTTAAATGCCTCGATAATTGCTTCCTCCTTTTCCTCAGGCGTTTCTGGCGACCGGCTTTCCTCACTCTTCGGCAGGTTATAATTCTGCCGCTCTATAATCCCGCATTTCCGCTTGGTCTTTGCAATATTCAAATGACTAACATGAAATCCGTACTTTTCCTGCACCCAATCCTGAATCTCGTGGTAAGTAGCCTTGCTTTCCGCTGCCGTCACATCCATCTCATCCATATCGACCTTCACACTGATATGATTCTTTGCCTCAGAAAGTTTGGACAAAAGACATACAGTCTCACAATTAACTGTGTTTGGGAACATGTCTACTCCCACACATTTTTCCATTCTGTAGCCTGCGGCTTCCATTACCTTAAGGTCTCGCACAAATGACGTAGGCTTACAGGATATGTACACTATTTTCTTTGCACCGAATTCGAGTATCTTCGGCAATGCTTTCGGATGTATTCCGTCTCTTGGAGGATCGAGTATTATAATATCCGGATTAAAACCCAAGGTATCCACCACCTTTAATACATCACCGGCTATAAACTCACAGTTGTCAAGGCCGTTTTTCTTTGCATTTTCTATAGCGGCTTCTACAGCCTCTTCAACGATTTCAACACCGTAGACTTTTTCGGACTTCGGTGCCAAAAGCTGCGCAATGGTTCCTGTGCCTGAATAAAGATCAAATACGGACTTTCCTTCAGTATCTCCAAGATACCCTCCTGCAACATTGTATAAAACTTCCGCACCCTTGGAATTGGTCTGGAAGAATGAGAACGGAGTTATCTTAAAGTCAAGTCCGTTTAACCTCTCTGTAATATAGTCCTTACCGTAAAGCAAAGTTGTACCTTGATTTAACACGGCATCGGCATATGAATCATTCTTTGTATGCAAAATACCCCCGATACTGCCATTTAAAATTCCCTTGTCGCACTCACTCTTTATATAATCCGCCCACTCTCTTATCAGCGCAATCTCGGCATCACCAAGTACTGATGCTTCTTTACACACATTAGGATCCTCAACAAAGCCGAAGCTGCTTGTAGTAACAAGCGAAATAAGTATTTCACTATTGTACTCACTTCTTCTCACAAGTAAATGTCTTAAAAAACCTGTATGAGTATTTTTGTGAAAATAAGATATATTTCTCTCTTTAAAAAAGTTTAATGTAAGCTCAAGCAACTTTGTAAAATCACTGTCCACTATCTTACATCCGAACACATTTACTATATCATAGTGGCTGCCTTTCTTGTGCATTCCAAGTGCAAGGTCTCCGTCTTTTTTCTCATCACCGAATGAAAACTCCATTTTATTTCTGTATGCAAGATACTTCGGTGACGGAATAACTCCCTCCCACAAAAAATCATTGTCTGTAGCACCTTCCATAAGTGCTCTCAGCTGTTCATCCTTTAATTTAAGCTGATTTTCATAGCTTAATGTCTGATATGTACAGCCGCCACAAGTTTCATAATGTATACAAGGGTTTTCATTGTCTTCAAGCCAAGACTTTTCCACCACATTTAAGACTCTGCCCTCAAGCTTTCCCTTTCTCTTTTTTGTAACTGCAAACTCTACGGTCTGACCCAGGATACCCTTTTTTATAAGCACTTTTTCGCCTTCACAGTCTGCATATGCACTGTCGGGAAAATTACTTTCCACAATCTGTCCACTTAAGATATCACCTTTTTTCATCATCACCTCACAAGATATTACAAATATTTATCCTCTTACAAAATATGGCGACCAAAAGGTCGCCATCTACATTTAAAAATTAATCTTCTTTTTCGTCATCATCAAAGTCATAGTCAAAATCATCATCGAAGTCATCTTCGAAATCTTCAAGATAATCCGGTGTGAAGAACTTATATACTGCAAATGCAATACCTGCTACAGCGGCAATAGCACCGATAATAGCCAAAACCCATATAATGGTATTTTTCTTCTTCTCGTCTTCTTCCTTCTTAGTCAACAGCCTATTAAGTCTTGAAGCATTAACCAATTCTTCCATCTTGGAACTCAAATCATTAAATTTATCCATAACCATACCTCTCTTTAAAGATATATTTTACTATCAAGTCAGCCATAAAGCTTAACCACTCAATTAAAGAATTTTATCATACTTTTGCCAACTTGGCAAATCCCGCATACATCTTTTTTATGCCGAATTTTTCAAAATTCACCTTTACTTCAAAGTCCTTTTCTCCGTCCACTATTTCAAGCACCTTACCGATACCGAACTTTATATGCTTTACAGTATCTCCCACCTTATAATCAAGGCTTTTAGGTCTTTCCACCTTAAACTGCTTTCCGAAATTCAAAGTGTTTTTGACATTATCAGGTTTAGACTTATTCTCCCAAGGCAGAGCTTCATCGTAAGAATAAGTTTTCTGTGTATACTTTTTTTCACTGTCAAGCACGTGCTTATTAAGTAAATCCCTTGGAATTTCACTTACAAATCTTGAAAGCAGAGAGTACCTTGTCTCACCGTTTATCATTCTTTGCTTTGCTGAGGTTAAAATCAAGTTTTTCTTAGCCCTTGTAATACCTACATAGGCAAGTCTTCTCTCCTCCTCCAAGTCCTCTCTTGAGTTTGAACTCATAGCACTTGGAAAAAGCCCCTCTTCCATGCCTGCAAGGTATACAGTATCAAACTCAAGTCCTTTTGCACCGTGTAAAGTCATAAGAGTGATTCTGTCGGCATTTTCATCCATTCTGTCAATATCCGCCACCAAAGATACCTCTTCAAGGAAAAGTGAAAGCTCACCGTCCTCATAGTCAACCGACTTGTTTACAAGCTCTTCTATATTTTCTTTTCTGCTCTCTCCTTCGATTTCACCCTCATCATACAGACTCTGTATATAACCTGTTTTATCCAAGAGTTCTTCAATCATATTTGCAATATTTGCCTTTTGAGCCACCTTATCTCTGAATTCTTCAATCATTGCAATAAAGCTCTTGATTTTATCCGCCGACTTACCTATTCCGATATTTTCACAGATAGTCATAGCGTCATACAGACTGATACCGTTTTCATTGGCATAATCAACCACCTTTGAAATGGTGGTCGCACCTATTCCCCTCTTGGGCACATTTATTATTCTAAGCAGTGCAATATCGTCGCTTCCGTTTGCAATCGTCTTAAGGTAGGCAAGCACATCCTTTATCTCTTTTCTTTGGTAGAAGTTTACACCCCCTACAAGCTGATAAGGCACTCCGAGTGCAACGCATCTCTCCTCCAAAAGTCTGGACTGTGCATTGGTCCTGTAAAGTACCGCAAAATCTTTGAAATTGTCATTTGCCTTGGCTCTTATATCCTTTATTATAAAATCCGCTTCGGCATTGGCATTTGCAAACTGTTGCAGTTCTATATTTGCGCCTGTCTCTCCCTCTGTCCAAAGACTCTTATCCTTTCTGCCTCTGTTATTTTTTATAACGGCATTTGCCGCATCCAAAATATTGCCTGTGGATCTGTAATTTTGTTCAAGCTTAATAACCTTCACACCCTCAAACTTGTCTTCAAAACTTAGGATATTCTCAATATTTGCACCTCTGAACTTATAAATACTCTGGTCGTCATCACCTACCACACAGATATTTTTGTATTTCTGTGCCAAAAGGTATATAAGCCTGAACTGCGCCGTATTGGTATCCTGATACTCATCTACCATAATATATCTGAATCTGTTTTGATAATAATCAAGTACATCGGGACAGTTCTCGAAAAGCTCCACACTCCTACAAATAAGATCGTCAAAATCCAGTGCATTATTCTTTTTTAAAGTGCTTTGATATATCTCATAAAGCCTTGCCACACCTTTTTCATAGCTGTCTGTAGCTGACTTCATATACTCAACCGGTGAAATCAGCTCATTTTTACAATTTGATATGGCATTCAGTACAGCTCTTTCCTTATAAACTCTTGAGTTGATATCATTTTCTTTAAAGATTTTTTTCATAAGAGTTCTTTGATCGTCACTGTCATATATAGTGAAGTTGTTATCAAACCCTATCTTATCTATAAATCTTCTAAGGAATCTTACACAGCTTGAGTGAAAAGTCATAACCCAGACAAAGTTTCCGTCTTCTCCGATGAGATTGGTTATTCTCTCCTTCATCTCCTTGGCGGCCTTATTGGTGAAGGTTATCGCCATTATATTGTACGGATCTATATGCTTGTCATTTATCAAATATGCAATTCTATGCATAAGTACACCTGTTTTACCTGAACCCGCACCTGCCAAAAGCAAAAGCGGTCCTTCTGTAGTAAAAACAGCCTGCTTTTGTTTATCATTTAATTTATCATATATAGTAGACATAGTACCTCTAAAAACTTTTCTTTACTTCATTGTAGACCAAAACATATGTTCTTGCAAGCCTTATAGAAGTTCTTCTTTTATCTTCTTATTGATATAATTAAGCACCCTTTTCTTATCCGCACTCCACTGCGGCTCAATCAAAACTCTTTTATCTCCGTCGCCTGTCATTCTGTGAACAACTGTATTTTTAGGTAAGAGCTTCAGGCAATTTATAAGAACCCTTGTATACTCCTCAAGGCTCATTATCTTAAAGGGATGCTTTTCATACTCGCTTGCAAGTCTTGTCCCTTTTAAAATATGAAGTCCGTGTATTTTAATGCCGTCTATATTCTTTTTACTTAAATACTTAACCGTTGCATACATATCCTCTTCACTCTCACCGGGCAACCCCAAAATCATATGTACAATAACTTCAAAATTTCTTTTCTTCAGCTCGCTATATGTCTTTTCAAATACATCAAGTGTATAACCTCTGTTAAAAGCCCTTGCCGTATTTTCATTTATTGTCTGTAGCCCCAGTTCAATCCAAACAGGTTTGATTTTATTCAATCTCTCAAGAGAATTTAACATATCTTCACTGAAGCAATCAGGTCTTGTAGCAACAGAAAGTGCCACCACCTCATCCTTATTTATTACACATTCAAACAAACCGATGAGTCTTTTTGTGTCACCGTAAGTATTTGAAAATGATTGAAAATATGCGATATACCTTCTGTCGGCTGCATTTATCGAGTTTGGAAACTTTTTTGATATAAGTGCCTTGGCTCTATCTATCTGCAAGTCCAAATCCATAACATCTATGGCAAACTCACCCGACCCCTTTTCAGAGCAAAAACTACAGCCACCCACCCCAACCTTTCCGTCACGGTTGGGACAGGTGGCTCCGCTGCTCAGTGCCAATCTGTACACTTTTGTTCCAAATTTTTCTTTACAATAATCCGATAATCTTCTCATAAATCCCTCTTCCCTCCCTCACACAAACAGTCAGTAATCGGTAATAACGGTTATCTATAATAATACATTTGTACACTGTCGGGGCATAACCATGATATTTGACTTGCCCAAGGTCGATATGTGTGCAAAGTGCAGTTTTTACTCGCCCTGAATATGCTACCGTCTAAAAAATATTATTCTATAAGTTCAGTAGTCCAGTTGGTTTCCTGAATTTTATTATCTATAAGTCTTATTTCTTTTGAAATAAGATCCGTCTCTTTTTGCCAAGCCTTTACATCTATTGCAGGCATTATCTTTATCTCGGTACCTCTCGCCCTGTTAGTATTACTGTTTCCTGTATATACGGTATCTCTATACGCACTTACCTTTACTGAAAGAGCATCCTTTCTTGCGAGAAGTTGAGTAACAGACTTTCCGTCAATAAATGTCTCACAATTTGTTTTATTGATAGCCGCTATCAGATATGACAATCTTTCAATACAGGAATCCAGCTCTTTTTTCAAAACCATAGGCTCTTCTGTCGGCTCTTCGCCTTCCTGAACCAGAACATTTCTTTCAAGTCTGTCTTTTAAATCGTCTATTTTAATATTCAGGTCCGCTCTCTCCTGTAATGCAACCGCTAATCTCATATTATTTTTTCTCCTTTATTTGAATAACTATTGATAAAAGTATAAAGCATATACCTATAAAAATCCTTATATTCATATTCTCGCCAAGGAATATTACTCCAAGTAAAATACTGCTCACCGGCTCAATTGTACTGAGCAGAGCTGCAGTCTGCGCTCCGCACATAGGCGCACCTACCTGAAAAGCACAAAGTGCCGATGTTGAAATCACAGCAGCCATAAAAACACTTATTGCAACAGCCGTAGTATCCATCTCAAATCTTACCTTGCCTAAAACGACCATTATAATAGCTATCTCTACGGCTACCAAAAAAGAAAGCCATGCAGACATCTTAACTACAGGTATTCTTGAAGATTTTCCATGAGTCAGCACTATAATATATATTGCATACCCCACACCTGAGGCAAGCGCCAACACCATACCGAGAATATTTATATTTCCGTCAGGCTGATAAAATACTCCTATACCTATAGCGCAAAATATCAGACATAACAGCTTGATTTTACTTATTTTCTTCCTAAAAATCAATAATTCAAGCAATATAACCGCCGCCGGATATGAAAAATGCAGTGTAGACGCAAGTCCTGACGATATATAGCCGTATGATACAAACAGCAATATACACATAACGGTCTCAGGGACGGACAAAATCAGCACGGAAAAAAACTCATCCTTGCTAAGTTTCATACCTGTACCGATAAGCATAGAAATTATGGCAAATACAATTCCGCTTACAAAAAACCTAAGTACCAGCAGACTGTATGCATCTCCACCATGAGCATATATTATCTTTGCAAAAAAGGGCTGCAGTCCGAAGAAAAATCCGGACAACAATAAATATATCTCGCCTCTTATACGAAATTTCTTTTCCATAAACTCCCCCTACTTCTAAAACACATACAAAACTACTCTATATTCATCGCCTTCCCGTTTAATACAGCGCTTTTAAGTTGCTCATTCTCATCATATACAAGCTTCAATGAGAAAAAGTCCTTGCTCTCATTAAGTAATCTTAGGAAGATTCTGTCTCCCTCCCACAGATTGAGATTAAACACTTCCTTTTTATCTACCCAGACAAGCTTACCTTCATCACATTCAATAGGCTCTCCGACAACATTCCTGCCGATATAAAGGTGCATATATTCCACTACTTCCGCTCCGGACTTTCCGCACACGAATGTTACAATTCCTCTAAAATCAAAGTCACAAAGCTCATATCCCGTCTCTTCTCTTACCTCTCTGATAAGACAATCCTCAGGACTTTCCAAATCTTTAAAATGACCTCCGACACCGATCCACTTATCTTTATTTATATCATTTTTCTTGCTCACTCTATGTAGCATCAAGTATTTATCATCTCTTTCAATATAGCACAGTGTGCAAAGTGCGGCTTCTTTCATTATCAGTTCTTTCTCTTTCCGTTTTTATCAAAATTTCTTCTAAGTGCCAGCTCAGTAGGTATACATGGCAAAAGCATTCCCACTATCTGAACATAGCATATAATCATTCCTGTAAATCCGATTGTATCTTTGTCTTTACCTATTGTAAACAGTAATACAACAATGCTCAACACCGCCAATATTATTCCCATAATAACATACAACTTACCTACAGTCTTATGTGCAAAATCCCATGTCTCCTTGCTCTTCATAGACATTACGGTTCTATAACCGAACGAAAACATACTCCTTGCAGGTTTCGGTGTTTTCTTTTCAAATCTAAGTCCGAAAAATACCATTACGGCAGGTATAAGCAAATCAACCAACAACATAAAAATCCAAGTCTTCATAAAGCCCCCAGTCTGTTTTGATGTTTGTCAAAAATTTTTACTAACAATCACAGTTATGCTATAATATTAGCATATATACTTTTAGACTTAAAGTGCCAATCTTTTTATTTTTCAATAGAAAATTTGGACAAACAAGTTAGTAATCGTGATTTTTACAATGAAAGGGCAAATTTATGAAAATAATGCATCTGTCAGACCTTCATCTTGGGAAGCGTGTGAATGAATTTTCCATGATTGAAGATCAAACCTACATTCTCAACGAAATAATAAATATCATAGATGAGCAAAAACCGAAAGTTATCATACTCGCAGGGGATATATATGACAAACCTATTCCGCCTGCTGAAGCGGTAGAGCTTTTTGACGATTTCTTATATAAGCTGTCAAAAAGAAATCTATATGTATTTATAATCAGCGGCAATCACGACTCCGCGGAGCGTATTGCCTTCGGTTCCAGATTATTTGATAAAAGCGGTATATATCTCTCACCTGTATATAACGGTAAAATTCTTCCGATATCTGTAGATGATGAATGCGGTGATATCAATTTTTATATGTTACCCTTTATCAAACCTGTTCATGTAAGAAGATTTTTCCCTGATGCTTCTATTTCCACATATACGGATGCCCTGAATGCCGTTATCACAGATATGAATATTGACAGTACTAAAAGAAATATACTTATAACACATCAGTTTGTTACAGGCTCTTCACGTACGGAGTCTGAGGATGTTTCTGTAGGCGGCAGTGACAATGTGGATGCAGATATTTTTAAAGACTTTGATTATGTTGCACTCGGTCATATTCATCGTTCCCAAAGTTGCGGCAGTGAATATATCAGATACTGCGGCACTCCTCTTAAGTACTCCTTTTCGGAGTCAAAGGATACAAAGAGTATAACAGTTATTGATATAAAAGAAAAAGGTGATATAAAGCTTGACTTTATTCCTCTTACACCGCTTAGAGATATGGTGGAGATAAAAGGAAGCTACAATGAACTGATGCTTAAAAGCTTCTATGAAAACACTACTCTTCCAACCGACTATGCGCATATCGCATTGACAGATGAGGAGGATATACCTGATGTTATAACCAAACTTCGTGTAATATATAAAAACATTATGAAGCTTGACTATGACAATCAAAGGACGAGAAAAAGTTCCGAAATCAATCTTATAAATGCTGTAGACTCCATGTCACCGCTTGAACTTTTTGATACATTCTATGAAATTCAAAACGGCAATCATTTAAGTGATGCTCAGAGAGTTTTCCTTGAAAATATTATAGAAGGAGTATGGAAATAATATGAGACCGTTAAAACTTACACTTTCAGCCTTCGGTCCTTACGCAGGCAAGACGGATTTTGACTTTGACAAGCTCGGCACAGGCGGACTTTACCTTATAACAGGTGATACGGGAGCCGGTAAAACAACCATATTTGATGCAATTACCTATGCTCTGTACGGTGACCCGAGCGGTAATAACAGAGAAGTTTCAATGTTTCGTTCAAAATATGCAGACCTTGAAACACCTACCTTTGTAAAACTCACTTTCAAATATAAGGATAATGAATATACCGTCAAAAGAAACCCCGAATACGAAAGGGCTTCACAAAGAGGATCCGGTGTCACCAAACAAACAGCCGGTGTAGAGCTTACTCTTCCTGACGGAAAGGTGCTTACAAAGACCAAAGAAGTGGATACAGCCATAAAAAACATAATGGGAATTGATAAAAATCAGTTCTGTCAGATTGCAATGATTGCACAGGGTGATTTCTTAAAACTTTTACTTGCTCCCACAAAGGATAGAATAGAAATATTCAGACATATTTTCAAGACCAAGCTGTATTCGGATCTTCAAAACAAGTTAAAGCAGGAGTCCTCATCTCTTGATAACAACTGCTTACAGATAAGGCAAAGCATAACACAATATATTGCAGGTATAAATTGTGACGAATCTTCACTACATTGTGTACAGGTTTCAAAAGCCAAAAATAATGAGTTACCTATAGATGAATGTATATCATTACTTGAAAAGCTGCTGGCTGAAGACTCACAATCCGAAGAAAAAACAGCTTCTGAAATTTCAAATATTGAAAAACAAGCCGATACGATTAAGCTTAATATACAACAGGGTGAAAGTATATCAAGAGCAAAGCTTTTACTTGAACAAACCCAAGCACTGCTTGAAAAGCTTTCAAGTGAAAAAATCACACTTGCCGCCGCTTTGGATGAAGAGAATAAAAGATCCGTTGAAATTGAAAAACTTACAAAGGATTCCGCTACCATATCGGCACAGTTACCTGAGTATGACGAGCTGAGTCAAAAACAGGCAGCCTTGGCTAAAAATATTTCTCTTATAGAAAAAAATAATCTGACTCTGAATAAGGCAAAGACAGATATAGATACCTTAAAGTCACAGATTGAAAGCTTATCTGCCGAGGCAAAGACATTGGAAAAATGCGGCGAACAAAAAATAATACTTGAAAATAATATACTCAGTCTTAATGACAGGCTTTCAAAACTTCAACAATTACTTCAGAGTATGGAAGCTTTAAAGAAAAATCATGAAGAGTATAAAAAGGCTGTACAAATTTACAAAGAAAAGCAGGCAAATGTCGATAGCTTAGATGCTTCCTACAAAGAGAGGCACAAACTGTATCTTGACGCACAGGCAGGTATTTTGGCGGAAAGCTTAGAAGACAATATGCCATGTCCCGTATGCGGATCGCTATCACATCCTAAAAAAGCCTCAAAACCTGTAGATGTTCCTACAAAAGAGGAGCTTGATGCTTTACAAAACAGGCTTTCAGCCGCTAATAAAGAAGTGGAAATGGCAAGTCAGGTAGCCGGCAAACTAAATGGTGCTATAAATGAAAAGATGGAAGCCACTCTCACATCTATAAAGGAGCTGCTCGGTGATATCAATATGAACAGCGCCACAGATATTGCAAAAGAAAATATCAGTGAACTTCAAGCCAAAATAAAGAGCATTAACAGTGAGATTGCGCAGTTAAGCAAAAATATTTCAAGAAAAGACAGTATAGAAAAGATTTTGCCACAGTCAACAAAGCGACTTGAAGAACTTCAAGACAGTATCAATACCATATCAAATACTGTTACCACTTATACCTCTGAGAACAAAGCAATTGAAGAAAGAATTAAAAGTTTAAAGGGTAAGCTGCTTTTCCCCTCAAAGCTTGAGGCGGATGCCAAGATAAAAAGTAACAATGATACCGTTTTACAGATTCAAAAAGCTATAGAGCTTGCCACTAAAAGGCTTAATGAATGTAAAGAAAAACTTGCTTCAGCCACCGCCACCAAGGCAGAGGTTTCAAAGCAACTTGAGGGTAAGGAAGAAATTAACCTTGACAATGAAAAAATCAAATTAAATGAGCTTGAAGGCAATATACGCAGACTTAGAGCATACAAGGAAGAGATTCACAGTCGAATAGTAAACAATCAGTCTAATTATAAAAATATCAAGTTGAAATCTGATGAACTTATAGAGGCTGAAAAACAATATACAATTGTGAAGTCTCTGTCCGATACGGCCAACGGCAACATTACAGGAAAGGACAAGATAATGCTTGAAACCTATATCCAGATGCATTATTTTGACAGAATTATCTCAAGAGCGAATGCAAGACTTGTGATAATGACAGGCGGCCAGTACGACCTTGTAAGAAGAAAGGAAGCTGCAAGTAAGATGGGGCAAAGCGGCCTTGACCTTGATGTAATAGACCACTACAACGGCACTACCAGAAGTGTAAAATCGCTCTCAGGCGGTGAATCATTTAAAGCTTCTTTGGCTCTGGCGCTTGGACTCTCCGATGAGATTCAATCCTCTGCCGGAGGTATTCAGCTTGATACCATGTTTATCGATGAGGGATTCGGCTCACTTGATGAAGACTCGCTCGCTCAGGCAATGAATGCCCTTGCTTCACTTGCAAGCAGCAATAAGCTTATCGGAATCATCTCCCATGTGGGTGAACTCAAGCAAAAAATCGACAAACAAATTATTGTTAAAAAGGACAAGACCGGTGGAAGCAGGGCTGAAATAATAGCATAAACAAAGGCTGTAGCAGTCATTTTCGATTACTACAGCCCTTTTAAAATTTAAAGCTTTATATACTATTTTTTAATCCACTCTCCCAAAGATCCGTCTGAAATCTCACTAAGGTAATAGTCTATTCCGTTTTCATGAATCCATCCTGTCTCCATAACTCCGTCTTTATCAAACTTAAACCATGCGTTCCTATTTGTATAAGGATTAAATATGTATGCCCACTGAGATGTTACATTCTTTCCGTTTTCCACATATTTCCAAACATTGTGACCGTTTACGGTTTCCGTTTTCCATCCTGTAAAAGTATTATGAAATACTTTCTTAGAGCCCTTAAAAGAGCTACTTGATGAACTCGATCTGCTCTTTTTCACCTTGCTGTTTGAGTTCTTTGGTATAACGACTCTACTATCATCTGATTCCGACTTATTCTTATTATCGGATACTTCAGTTTGAGGCAATACTTCAGGATAAGAATTTTTACCTGAATTATTATCCTGTCCACCATCGTTTGATAATTTATCCTCTTCCCCAAAGGCTCTGCCTCCTGCACCTGAAGAAAGTCTTTCTTTAGCTTCAGGTTTTAAGAGCAACAGTCCGTTCATATCGATTTTTCCGTCTTCGTTTCGCTTCGGATCATTTTCAGTATCAAGGTTAATGAAATCATTTTCATCCACGGTAATTACTTTTGAAGC